>JACMMD010000617.1 GCA_014379235.1 Anaerolineae bacterium | reverse complement strand
TTCAAAACATCTCATAGCCCGCTATATTTGACAAAGTTATTCCGGCGAAAATGACCACGCTCTACCAATCGCCTGCACATCGAGCGAACCGTTCAAGAAAGCGACTTTAGACTTCATGCAAGGCGTTATGACTTCTGCCCTGTCTCGATCTGAGCGATTCAAGACGGATTTGCCGTGGGTCAGCCTACTGGTCGTCTTGTGCGTACTGCTGTTCGGGCCGCCGAGCTACGTAGATGTCTACGAACCCAACTCCGATTTCTCCAATCATATCCGCCGCGCCCAAACGTGGGCCGAAACGGGCACGATGTTCGAGCCTGTGCCGCATGTTTTGTATCATACGCTGGTTATTGTAGCCCATACAATCGTTTCCGGTATTGACTGGCCAACAGCGGGCTGGATTGTCAACGTTGGCTGTTATGTGCTGCTGGCGCTGGTACTATACTTTGTCTTCCGCCGGACGTTGAGCGCCACTTTTGATAGTCTCTCAGGACATACGGGCGCGTTGATTGCGCTGGTGATCGCCCTCAGCCTGATGATCGTCGAGCCGATCACGATCACATCGTGGACATCGCGCAATATCATACGCGGCTATACGTCGATCAACGTTTATCACAACCCGACCATCCTCATATTGAAGCCGTTTGCCGTGCTGCTGTTCTTGTACGCAGCGCGGGCGTTCGATGTCATACGTGCTGCTTCGTGGGGGAGCATCGCTGCCGCCGCTGTCGTGTCGGTACTGGCGGCGGTAGCCAAGCCGAGTTATACCATCGCGCTGCTGCCCGCGCTGGTGTTGTTCGGCGCTTATTGGATGCTGCGAAAGCGCCCGTTGGACTGGCGTTTGCTGCTGATTGGCGTGTTGATGCCGTCGGCCATCATCGTCGGTTCGCAATATCTGGCAGAGTTTACCGGGACATCGGCCAACGCTGAAAGCTCAAGCATCGTGTTTATGCCGCTGTACGTGATGTCAGTTGGCATCTCCAAGGGCGTGGTCGTGATGCGCTTTTTCTTTTCTGTCGCGTTTCCGTTGAGCGTGTACCTGCTCAATTTCCGCCGCGCCAGACAATCCAGCGCCTTGAATCTGGCGTGGTTGGTGTTTCTGGTGGCGGCGTTTTACGCTTACTTTCTCGCGGAAAGCGGGGCGCGCATCGAGCATGGCAACTTCTTCTGGGGCGCTCAAGCCAGCCTGTTGCTGCTGTTTATCACGTCGCTGTTGTTCGTGCTGCGAGAGCGCTTGCTGGATTTTCCGGCAGATGGCTCCTTGACGATGAAGAAGCGCACGTTCCTCTCGCTGGCGCTGTACGGGCTGCATTTGGTGAGCGGGCTGCTGCTGCTGCTGATTTACATCGAGGGCTTTTTCGGACGGACGAACATGAACAATTGGGGATAATCAAGCGCGGGGATTGCTGAATGGAATCTTAGGGGCGCTGCGCGCAGCGCCCCTACATAAAGTCGCTAAAGCGCTTCGCAGAAATCGTCGATGCCTTCGCCCGTCGAAGCTGTCCACGCGCACAAAATCTCGTCGTACAGATCGTCGCCCTGACTGCTGTTAGTGAGGATGACGATGCCTTCGCCGCTCTCCGGCTCGAAAGCGAACAACGTGCGCCAGGCCGCGCTGATACCATCGTGCCAGACGACGCTGCGCCCATCTTCTAGCGGATAGAGGAACAGCCCGAAGCCGTATTCGCCGTTGGTGGCTTCGGCGTCAGTGTGCGCCAGCGTTACCGATTCCGGCGAGATGATGCCCGCGCCCATTTCGGTTTCGCTACTTTCCACGTTGGCCGCGACGAAACTCGCTAAGTCTGCCGCTGTCATATAGAGGCCGCCAGCGGCCTGTTCGGTGTAACGGATGATCGGTTTGGGAACGGCGGGCCCGGCGTAACCTGTTGCTAAGTTCGTCTCGATTTCCGGCGTCAGTTCGTAGCTGCTGTTCTCGATGCCCAGCGGCGCGAAGACTGTTTCCTGCATGTAGTCGGAGTAATCTTCGCCCGTGACTTCTTCGATCAGCAGTTGCAGCACTTCATAGCCGCCGCCGGAATAACGGAACATCACTCCCGGCGTGACGAGAACCGTCACTCGCGCTGATTTACCCTCACCGAGCAGCACCTGTTCCAGTGTGGGCAGTTCTTCGTCCGGCTCGTAGCCTTCATAGCCATCGACGGACAAGCCCGCTGTATGACTCAAGATGCGGCGAATGGTCACATCGTCGGGGTTATAGCTGCTATCGGGCAAGTTCCAGCGCGTGAGATATTGGTCAACGGGCGCATCGAGTTCGATGTCACCACTTTCAACCAGACCCAAAATTGCCCACGCGGTAAATGCCTTGGAGATCGACGCGACGTGAAAGACCGTATCCGGCGTTACAGGTTCGGCGCTGTCGAGATTAGCCACGCCATAACCCTGCGTCCATGCCACCTCGCCATCGTGAATGACCGCGATGGCCGCACCTGCTACCTGATGTTCTTCGAGCAGCGTCGGCACGAGCGTATCCAACTGCGCGCCAAGTTCATCGACTGAGGTATCTTGTCCTGCCACTGCGCCGACGGTCAAACCGAGCAGCATCAATAAAACCCACACTTTACGCATGAAACTCTCCTTTAAGAAAAGCAGTTAGTATTTCAGCCACGCCAGAGGCTAAAGCCATCTGGCTGTTGTAAAACCACGCCCACTAAAGGGGCAAATACTCAATAAACCAATTGTCTTACTGCGCCTTTAGTGCGCGTTCTTCTGTACTAGCCGCAGGGCTTTAGCCTGCGGCGGTGAACTGATAACTGGTTACTGATTACTTTCCGAGCGCTCGATGTTGGCCAGCGCTTCGCCTGCATAGTGGCACATCAGCCGCAGCAGCGCGAGGTCGAGTTCGCTGAACGGCTGGCCGCCGGGCCGGTTGAGCGCTTCGATCACGCCCAACACTCTGCCATCACCGATGAGTGGCGCGGCGGCAATCGACTGCGTTTGAAAGCGGAAGCGCTGGTCGATGCTGCCTGAAAATCGCGGATCACGGCGGGCATCATGCACCAGTGTGGCTTCGCCATGCTGCACCACCCAACCCGCGATGCCTTCGTTGGCCGGCAGTCGATAGCCGACCAGTTCCTCAGCCAGCGCGCCGGCCACCAGCACGAACTGGAGTTCATTGTTCTCGGCATCCAACAGTGACAGCGAACCGTCGGGCGCGTTCAGTAGGCGCAGCGCTTTGCTAAAGATGTCGCGCAGCAGGGGCATAAGTTCGGCATCGGTGTGCATTCTACTTGACGCCCCGGTGAGATCGGTCAACACCGCGATAAATTCGCGGTGGCTGCGGACTTCTTGCTGAAGTTTCTGGTTCTCTTCTTGCAGGCGCACGTTTTCACGCTGCATCACGGTCATCGGATTTGTTACCATAATTCCACCCCCGTTAAGAATAGCATTCGGTCAGTAACGAGTGCTGAGTTCTGAGAAAATCAGAAATAAAAGCGTATGGTCAGACACTTGTAAGATTAGCATAATCTGAATTTTGCGCTTACGTTCCCCCTAAGAGTAGGGGATTCGTAGGGTCAGCGCTGGCTAGTGTCCGCACGGCAGAAATGTACTCAGAAAATTCTTGTTTGACCTTGTGCATTATCTGTGCTATATTGAGCGTGAAACCACCTTTCTTCTCTTTACCTAAACAGCACAGCAGCACATCGTTTACAATCAGGTTCTCGGTTTACTGTCACAACTTATGGTGTTTCAATCATCAGATGCCGTTCGCGGTACTCTTGACAGCAGCATATAAACCATGGAAATAACCCCACCCGTTTCTAGTCGGTCAATTTGGGCTACAACCTAACCCTCGGAGTCCTTCAGCACATGGATATTGCTCAACTCGAACAAAAAAATCTGGAAGAACTACGCCAGATAGCGCGCGAAGAAGGCGTCACTGCTTACAGCCGCCTCAAGAAGCAAGACCTCATCCTCTCTTTATTGAGGGTCGAGGCCGAGCGACAAGGCCATAAGCTGCGCGGCGGTGTCCTCGAAATCGTCGACGACGGTATCGGCTTTCTCCGCGCAGAAAAATATCTCCCCGGCCCCAACGACATCTACGTCAGCCAAACACAAATCAAGCGCTTCAATCTCAGAACTGGCGATATGGTGATCGGGCAGGTGCGCGCACCCAAAGAGTCCGAAAAGTATTTCGGACTGCTGCGCGTGGATGCGGTCAACGGCTTGAACCCCGAAGAGTCCAAACGCCGCCCGCATTTTGAAGAACTGACACCGATCTTCCCGGAAGAACGCTTCAATCTTGAAACCAACTCGCGTGTGCTTTCAACGCGCTTGCTAAACCTGATCGCCCCGATTGGGCGCGGTCAGCGCGGGCTGATCGTTTCGCCGCCGAAAGCGGGTAAGACGACGGTACTTAAGGATGTCGCCAACGCCATCAGCAAGAACTATCCCGAAGTTCATTTGATGATTGCGCTGATCGGTGAGCGTCCCGAAGAAGTCACCGACATGGATCGCTCGGTGGATGCCGAAGTGATCGCCTCGACGTTTGACGATCCGGTACAGCACCACGTCCGCGTCGCGGAGATGGCGTTGGCCCGTGCCAAGCGCTTGGTCGAAATCAAGCGGCACGTCGTCATAATGCTGGACAGCATCACGCGCTTGGCCAGAGCCTATAACCTCGTCGTGCCAACGAGCGGGCGTACATTGTCCGGTGGTCTTGATCCGTCAGCGATTCATCCGCCGAAGCGCTTTTTCGGCGCGGCTCGTAACATCGAAGAGGGCGGCAGCCTGACCATCGTCGCCACCTGCCTCGTCAATACGGGCAGCAAAATGGACGACGTGATTTACGAAGAGTTCAAGGGCACGGGCAATATGGAACTGCACTTGAGCCGTAAGCTGCAAGAGCGGCGCGTGTTCCCGGCGTTCGACATCGAACAATCGTCTACACGCCGCGAGGAACTCCTGCTCGGCCCCGATCTGCTGCAAAAGGTGTATACCCTGCGGCGCATGGTTGGCCACTTAGCCGAAGATGGTGACGTGGGTGCAGCGGGCGCAGTCGAACAACTGCTCAGTCAGTTACGCCAGACGGAAAGCAACGAAGAATTTCTCGATTTGCTTCCGATGGGTAGCAACCACAGCAGTGGGCGTTATTAATTTTCGTCGAAACATGGCCGGGCGCTGTCGCCGTTCAAGTTTGCGCCCGGTGGCCTGATTTTCCCCGAAATTAACCTGATGCAACATTCACACGGCGAAAGCGCTGTGCTATACTTGCTGCCGTTTTGTCCGATGTAGGCTCAAGCGCCATTCAACAGATAGAGTGTCACACGCATGATAGATGTAAACCAACTACGTAAAGGTACGACCTTTACACTCGACAGCCAGATTTATAAGGTGCTGACCTATCAGCATAACAAACCGGGGCGCGGTGGCGCGACCATTCGCGTGTTAGTTCGCAATATGCGTAGCGGCGCGAACACTCAGTTGACGTTCTATTCCGGTGACCGCGTTCAGGATCTCCGTGTCGAGCAGAACGAGGTACAGTACCTGTACAACGATGGTTCTTTCCTGAAGTTCATGGACTTAGAAACCTATGAACAGCCGCAGCTTCGCGCCGAAGTGTTTGGCGATGATATGAACTTCTTGAAAGAGAATCTCACGCTGACGCTCAACAGCTTCGAGG
>JACMMD010000616.1 GCA_014379235.1 Anaerolineae bacterium | reverse complement strand
TGACCGTTTCTGTCAGTGTCGGTGTGAAAGATGGTGCAGATGTAGGCGATTCTGTTCGTGTCGGTGTCAAAGTCAAGGTAGCTGTCGGTGCAACCGCCACGATGGTCGCAGCTTCAGTAGCCGTTTTTGTTGCACTTGGAGCAATTGTCGAAGTGGCTGGCAGCGGAGGCGTTACGCTTGGTGTTGCCGACGGCACACGATTTGAGACCGTAACCGTAACCGGCGGGAAAAACGTTACGATAGTGCCAGTCTGTGTGGGATGTGCAGGTGTCGCTGTTGCGGAAGCGGCAACCCCAACCATTTGACTCACGATGCTCGGTAGTACAGCCGTCTCGCTCTGAGGGCTTCGCATCGTGGAACCATCCGTCTGCCCCACTGACGCAATCGGTGTAAGCGTCGTTTCGCCTTGCGGCGGACTGGTAAGCGATAGGATCACGCCGAATGTCAGCGCGAACGCCAGCACCGCAACCGCGATAATCGCAACGATAACCTCGTTACCGATGTCGCGCTGCATCAGTTAACTTTCAGGCTCCAGCATCAGGTTAAAGGGTAGTGCGAAGTTGAAAATACTGCCGACACCATCCCGCGATTCCAGCCATAGAAGCCCGCCGTGCGCCTCAACCAGCGCCTTTGCAATCGACAAGCCTACGCCTGTATCACCGATGCCCTGAATGAGTGGATTCTCCGCCTTATATTTACGGCTGAAAACCCGCGCTTGATCGTCCGGTGAAATGCCGCCGCCACGATCTTCAATCGAGACAAACAGGCTGTCGATGGGAGTCTTCGACGCGCCGTTTTCCGCCAATACCACCTTACGGCGGCGGGCGCTGATGAAAATCTCACTGTTAGGCGGTGAGATCAAATAGGCGTTCGTCAGCAGTTGGTTGAAAATCTGATGAATGGCATCCCGGTCACAGCGCAGCATTGGCAGCGTATCGTCAAGGTTGAGATGCACCGTTAGCCCTTTTTCGCGGAACTGTGTGGTCGAAGCTGTGATGACATCCTCTACAAGGCTGATAACGTCAACTGGCTCAGGCGCGAGCGAAAAGCGCCCGCTTTCCATGCTCATCAGATGCACCATATCGTCGATCATCACCGCTAGTCGATTAACGTTCACCGACACACGCTGCAAGAATTTGCGCTGCATCTCGCCTAGAATACCAGCGGACTCACCCAGCAGCAGTTCGACGTAACCTACAATCGAAGTCATCGGTGTACGAAGTTCATGCAGCACACCGAGCAGGAGTTCAGGATTCGGATTGACTATGGCATTATCCGTATCGCCGCTTGCCGTACCATTGACGCGCATCATGTCCAACTGATTTTCGACAGTCGCCAGTTTCGTGCGCGTTTCGTGCAGGTCTTTTTCAAGGCGGTTGCGCTGGTCGGAGAGTTCTTCAACCATGCGCGTCAGTGAACCAACGCCATTTTCGCCCAGTTGTTGCAGCCGAGCGCGATCCCCTTCGATGCGCGCCATAAGCTGGTCGCGTTCGGTTTCAACCGCTTTATTCTCAGCCAGCAAGCGATCAAGCTGCGCCATCAAGTCGCTGCGGTCATCGGCCAGCTTTTGAAGCTCCGCCCGAAGCTGCTGCTGCTCGTTATATGCCTCGCCCAATTCTTCCTGATAGGCCGCCGTTTGCGCCACCAAACGAGCGCGCTGCTGCTTCATGGTTTCCTGCTTGGCGTACAGATCATCACGTTCCAACCGCAGTTTATCACGCTGCTTGGTGACGGCCTCGCGGTCTGCGGCCAGATTATGCATCTCGTTTTGCAGCAGTTGAAGCTGTTGGTCGCGCTCTTTCTCGTGGCTGATCGCCGACTCAAACTTCTGGCGTTCGCTCACTAACAAATCACGTTCACGGCGCAGTGCGTCATTCTTCGTCTGTAACGCAGCACGCTGTTCGTGAAGCTGCGCGATCAACTGCGTGAGGCCCACCGGGCCATCCTCAATACCCAGCGACTTAAGTTCATACTCCATGTTGACCAACTTGCCGCTCAGTTGGTCGCGTTCGATTTCCAGCCGCGCCCGCTCCTCACCCATGCTTTGCAAGACTTCTTGCACCACTTGGGGCACGACAACGCCGCCGACACTGCGTACTTCGTCCAGTTGAGTACGCAGGTTTTCGCGCTGTGTCAGCAGTTCATCTTTCTCTCGACGCAGCGCTTCGACCACTGCATCGAATACCGAACCCTCGTCGGTAGCCGTCGCGCCGACAAGCGCGGTCTCAGCCTCTTGCAAACGCGAAGCCAACCGATCCCGCTCGTTACGCAGTTGTTCTTGTTCGGTATTTAGGGCAATGATTCGCTGCGAAATGGACAAGCCTTCTTCGCTGTCTTCATCGCCTAGCATTGCTGAAAGTCTGCTTCGTTCGTCGTCCAATTCCAGTTTCAGGTGAGTAACCTGCCCCGTAAGCTCAACGATCTGCTGGCGCGCCAATTCAAGGCTGGCCTGCATCTCTTGACGCGCTGCGATAACTGCATCATCTTCAATTTCGTCTGGCGAAACACCTTGCAACACCGCCTGAATTGCGCGCTCTTCGGCCCGCATCCGTGAAGCATTCGCCGCGAAACTCAAGGCCAACAACCGCCCGGAGATCAAACCGATGCCGCGCAAAAGTTCGCGCTCATGGCTGTCAAGTTCGCGCTCAGTATACGGCAAGCCAATCACTAGAACCGCCACCAACTCGCCATCACGGGTCAGCGGTTGCACATATGCCGGCCCGATCTTCTCAATATCGAGCCGCGTGTATAAATCGTGGAGTTCATTGGGATTGCGATCAGCGAACATTGGCCGCTGCATCCGCCGCTCTATCGCGTTGACTAGAGTCGGCTGATCGTTGAGATTGAGTGCCATCCCTGAGATTTTGCGCTTCTGCGTCCCATCATAAGCGGCGGTGATGTCCGCATAGTTGGCATCTTGCAAAGTCAGCAGCGCGCCCACGTCCGCCTTGAGGACTTCAATCGAGGCTGTCACCACGCGCAGCGGAATGCTCTCCGGTGACACATCCTCAAGAATAAGACCGAGCGCCTTCAATAGCAGCACCGATTCACGCTCGATTGGCGAAACCGTCGATGAGTCTTCGCCGCGCTGCCCTTCGAGGCGCGATGGTTTCGAGGGTTTAGAGTCGCTGCTGGCAGACACGACCCGATTCAAGCCAACCGTCTCACCTTGTAGCTGGGTAACCACCATGCGGTAGATAATCGCCGGGATGATCGGCAGCGCCGCCAAAAACGCCAACCGTGACGCTCCGGCATAATCACCGCTGAGGCTGTCCTGCCATATCTGAAGGAGCGTTGCGCCGTAGCCGATCAACAGCACGGCGAAAAACACCAGCTTGAGCGGCGCATCGGCCACCACGCGAAAATAGGCAATGATCAAAATCATCCCAAGCAGCGACAATACCGCTGGAATGAACGACCACATAAGGCCATAAACGCTCTGGTTAAAATCGAGTTGTTCGGAAGCCGCCGGCCACGCAGAGCCAGTCACCATATAGCCAACGATGACCGTCGCTAAAAACAGCAGCAGAATGATATTCGATGCCCGTGTCCACTGCTGGTTATCCGCCGTTAAAAACGCCCAACCAAGCAGCAGTAAGGTAATCACGTTTGCGGCGCGTTCAAGCGGCGGGAGTATCGTCAC
The DNA here is from genome assembly GCA_014379235.1 of Anaerolineae bacterium. GTDB lineage: Bacteria > Chloroflexota > Anaerolineae > Aggregatilineales > Phototrophicaceae > JACMMD01. The sequence continues at coordinate 947 of JACMMD010000616.1, read as the reverse complement.
GGCTTCTTGATTAGTCAGCAGCGCGAACAACGCCCCGACCATCAGTAAAGCCCACGCCACCACCACACCTAGCATCGCCAGCGTGTAACGCCGGAAACTGTGCGCTTTTGGCCGGCGCAGACGTTGACCGAACGCCATAAAGAATCCGGTCAGACTCAGCGCAAGCACCGCCAGAAAGTAAAGCAAATCTCCCGGTGGGCGAACAAGCAAATTGAGGAAATCAAAAGGTGGCTGCGACAAAGCGTAGTACCCCGAAGAACACGCGCACTGCTGTTACATTAATTATACCATAGCGAAACCCAAGCGCGGATTGCGGTTTAGTTGCGTTATAGTTAGGTCGCGGTTATGAAGAGATGAGAGAACTGTCGGCTCTGAGCGAGAATCGCTTGTCCGACTGTTGACGCTCTTACGATTACGCATGTAGACTGATTCGTTTGTACACGACGCTTTTGAGCGACGAGGCCTATGCGGAACACATCAGAGCGGCGGATTCCCCTCAGTCTAATGCGGCGCATGTCGATGCTTCTGCAACGTATGCCTTGGCTTGCGGTAGCCGCGTTCCATGTATGGCGCTTACGGCGTCCGAAGTTTTCCGCAGGTGCGGTTGGTGTGATCTTTAATACGGCGGGCGAAGTCCTGCTGGTCGAACATGTCTTTCACCCTCAAAATCCGTGGGGCTTACCCGGCGGTTGGGTGGAGCGCAACGAAGACCCGTCAGACACCATCCAGCGCGAAATTCAAGAAGAACTCGGCTTAACGGTGGAAGTCGGCAACGTTCTGCTGACCCGTATGGATCGCTTCAACCATTTCGACTTCGCGTTCTTGTGCCAAACACCAAACGCGCAACCCGCAACGATCAGCGCCTTGAGCAGCGAACTCTTAGATTATCGCTGGTTTGACCCGCGCCAACTACCGCGCCTGCATTCGTTTCACTATCGGGCGATCAT
>JACMMD010000615.1 GCA_014379235.1 Anaerolineae bacterium | reverse complement strand
GTCGCCAATTGGTTCTGGCACGGCATCGAGGCCGAACTGCGGCAAGATCGCTTGCCAGAGATCATCTGGCGAGACAGGGGCGGCTTGAACAGCCACTAACGCGACATCAGTGGCGCTGCTGCCACGCGCATATAGGCCCGGGCCAGCGCTTTCCCAGCCTTCCGGCTTGATACCTTCAATTCCGAAACTTGCGTTGGTGAAGGGTTCGAGCGTGATCCTGTCTTGTGCAAAAATGGGTAGGGCTGTCGCCAACAGCGCGAGGACGACGGACAGCCGCACGAGGGTTTTCATCATGAGTGTTCTCCTACGGGTTACATAAAGACTGCTCAATATGATACGTACTTGAACCGCCCTTCGTTGCGCCGTACCGAAGATTTTAGGGCTGTCGCACGTCGAGCGCGTCTCGCAAGCCATCACCGAGCAATTCGGCGCTGTTCGCCGCTTTCGATGCGCTGCGTAGGGCAAAAGCGACGAAGCGGCCATCGGGCGAGTCACGCGCTGCGCGGTAGTCAAGGATGCGGTGTCATTGGATGAGGCAACATAGGTGATTTGTCTCTTTGCAGTAAAGATTGAAAACGAAAGTGGGTAAAGTGGCCCTATTATCCTCTACCACTCAGACTTTACCATGTGCAGCGCGGAGCAAAAGCGCCGTCAATCCGTTTTTATAGTCCCCGAAGTGAGAGGACACGATCAATTTCTATGGCAATTACGAACATCACTCTGGTCATTGGACATCGCAACCCCGATACGGACGCGGTGGCATCGGCGCTCGGTTATGCGTGGCTTCTAAACCAGAACGCACCGGGTCAATTTTTCGCCGGACGCGCTGGTGAATTGAACGATCAAACGGCCTTTGCGCTGAAACACTTCAACATCGACGCGCCGCCGCTGGTGAGCGACGTTCGCGCCCGTATTCGAGATATTGTTGAAAGTGCCGCGCCGTTCATCAGTGAAGGTCAAACGCTGTACGATGCTGTACAGCGCATGTCGGAAACGAAACGTCCGGTTGCGCTGTTGGATAGCAGCAGCAAACCGTTAGGGCTGGTAACAGCCGCCAGTGTGTTCGCGGTTCTCGCAGAGCCATTGAGCGCAAACACCGCCAACCCACAGGCGATAGAGTTCGCGTTAGCGCTGCCCCTAGATACTGCGCTCGATACCACCAGCTTCGCCCTTAACGAACAGGATTACCTGCGCGACGTAATGGCTCAAGTGATGCGGACAGAACCCGTTGATTTCATCGTGGTCGATGAGCATGGCCAATACGCAGGTCTCAGCAAAGTTGCGGATATGCTCAGGCCGCCGCGCCAGAAGGTCATTCTGGTTGACCACAATGAGGCATCACAGGCGGTTTCCGGTCTGGAAGAAGCCGACGTGATCGAAGTGCTGGATCATCACCGCGTTGGCAGCGTCGAAACCATTCTGCCGATTCGCTTTGACATCGACCCCGTTGGCAGCTGTTCGACGCTGGTGGCGGAGCGCGCCGTGCAATCGAACCGCATCATTCCCACGCCGATTGCGGGGATGCTGCTGTGCGGAGTTTTGTCGGATACGCTGGTGTTTCGTTCCCCAACGACAACGGCGCGTGATCGGGCCGTCTCGATACACCTCGCGCAAATGGCCGCTGTAGACGATATTGAAACGCTTGGTCAGCAGTTGTTGGCCGCAGGCGCAGGCTTAGGAACTCGGCCAGCCAGCGCCATCGTCAATTCTGACCTCAAATTTTACGACGTGGGCGGCAAGTCGATTGGCATCGCGCAGGTCGAAATCACCGATTTCTCGGAGTTGGGCGCGCGGCTGAATGAACTGCGTGATGAACTGCAAGACATGGTGGAAACTCGCAAGTTGGCGCTGGCTCTGCTGCTGGTGACGGACGTTTTGCGTGGGGACAGCCGTATGATCGCTGCGGGTCGAGGGCCGCTGATCGAAGCGCTCCCATACCCACGTTTGCCGGATAAAACGCTCAATGCTCCCGGTGTCGTCTCGCGCAAGAAGCAGCTTTTACCGACGGTGCTGGCGGCGGTTGCTGCACTCGGATAAAGCAAAAGGGACGCCACAATCAGCGTCCCTTTTTTGTGCATAGGGCAGGTCTCAGTCCTGCCCCTACAACATATCCGCATTACGATGCGCGGCTGAGGCACCAAAACAGGTTATAATCAACGGGTAAGCGAGTCCAGAGGTGGCACGATGATTTCGGTTGAGCAGCGAACGATCAGTGCGGACGAGTTCTGGGATTTCATGTTGAACGCCGAGCGCGAAGGCAAACGGTTTGAACTCGTAGAAGGGGTTATTCACGAGATGCCCGGTGGAACAGGTGGCGATCACGGCGAAACGACACACCAGCTTGGACGTTTAGTTGGCAATCATGTTGCCGATCACCATTTGGGGCGTATGACCGCCGCTGAAACCTGCTATGTGCTCTACAAAAATCCCAACGGCAAGGATACGGTGCGCTGTCCTGATATTGGCTTTGTCAGTATCGAACGCGCACCTAAGCCGCTTGCGGCGGGGTATGTGCCTTTCGCGCCGGATTTGGCCGTTGAAGTGGTTTCTCCCGGCAATGAAGCCAGCGACATGCACAACAAAGTTCTCGATTACCTGCGTTATGGAACGCGCCTCGTGTGGCTGGTTTATCCCGACTCGCAGACCGTCGTCGTTTATACAAAGGACGGCTCAAATATTGTGCTGCGGGATGATACGCTCGACGGTGGCGACGTACTGCCCGATTTTTCGCTGCTCGTCCGCGATATTTTCCCCCGTTAGCCAGACACGGAACTTGACGAACTCGTTATTCGCGTTTAGAGTGGAATCAATCTATTTAGAGCTATAGCACTGCTTAGTGTGCTTCCCCTGTGCCCAACCCTACCAAACGTTTTGCATGGCAAGACCGTGATACTGCCGCCCGTGATCTGCTTCAACTCGCTTCTGTTGCACCAGAATCTTTGCGTCGACGCGCATTGCAGCTACTGAAAGCATTTCGCTCCAGTGCTATCCGTTCGGACTTGGAACAAATCGTACTAGATGAGAAGTGCAATGGATGGGAGCGACGTTATGCACTCCGTGCGATTGCGGCTATTCCCGGCGACAACTTTCTGCCAGAATTCGCACGTTTCGCCACAGCCAGTGAAGATAGCATGTTTGATGACTCATTGTTTGATGATTTGCTTCGGCTGGCCAGCAGCCATCCAAGGAATCTTCAATGGGTTTTTCGTGAGGTCGAGCAGCAAGATCCGAAAGTTTATCTTCAAGTCCTTAACCGCTCGACCAACTATTTTCGTCAGGGTGAGGATCTCAACCCTATACTCTGTCGGCGGATGATTGAGGTGCTTGAGGCTCATCCACTGCTGCTCGATTTGAAATTGATCGGCACACTGTACTTTCAGGATGGAAGCGAAAGCACGCTCGAATGGCTGCACGAAAGATGGGATACGCTGATCTATCTGTGTCTGGTTGGCGAAGCGAAAGATGTTTTCAGGTTGCTTAAAAATTGGGATCAGCTACGCGAAGCCGTATTCAAGAACTGCCCATCGATGATCGAGGAATACAAACAGCAGCAGCTTGAAGTAGCGGCTTTGCGTCTACGTTTTAGACCTGCGCCTGTTGACTACCAATCATCTGCGGTGTGGCAAGAATTGAACGCTTGGCATCAAGCGGCGTTAGCAGGTGATCAACAGGCCTATGGAAAGTTAGCTCGTGTTGTGTATCACGAGCAGAATGATCTTTGCAAACGCGCTGTCGCAACAAATTTGCTTGGCAAGCTCAAGCATCAATATGATGTTCGCCCGGCCCTGTTTCACGCGCTGCGTCATGCGCCGGACGATGCAAAGTACAACGATCTCGCTATGAGCGCATCAATTCGTTTTGAGGCGGGTGAAGCACTGCGCGATATTCCATCACCAGAAGTATGGGAAACGATGATTGATGCTTTTTTCATCCGCCCTCAAAATGTGTTGGAGTCCTTTTTGTCGGATTGGATTGCGTATTTAACAGATCGCTTAAGCGGCATTGATGCGCCATATTCAGGAATAAAATGGGGCGATGAAAACGAGCGTTTCTGGTTTCGTGCCCTTGCTGAATCAAATGATTCGCAAGAAGAAGATGCGTTATCTTGATGATCCGTTCGCATAACCTGAGGTGAAGACAAAGCGATGACTGTTCGTATGCTTCTTAATTCAATAATGCTGCTGACTCTTGCTGCGCCGATGACCACTATGGCCCAGAAAACACCTGAAACGTCCGACTATCGAATCGTAGGCTATTATGCCGGTTGGACAATGTATGATCGTCAGTATTTTGTGACCGATATTCCGGCTGACCGCTTGACACACCTCAACTATGCTTTCGCGCTGATTTCCGATGCGGGCGAAGTTATGCTGGGTGACGAGTGGGGCGATACGCAGTTTCCTTATCCCGGCGAAGAGGGTAGCACAGGGCTGCTCGGCAACTTCCACCAGTTGCAACTGCTCAAGGAAGCCAATCCACATTTGCAAACATTGATCTCGATTGGCGGCTGGACGGGTTCGGCCAAGTTCTCCGACGCGGCGCTGACACCGGAATCGCGTGAGCGATTTGCGCGCTCCGCCGTCGAGTTCATCCTGCGCTACGGTTTCGATGGCATCGATATTGACTGGGAATACCCGACAGGCGGCGGCGTGGCTGGCAACATCGAGCGCCCTGAAGACCCGGAAAACTTCGTGCTGCTGCTGGCTGAACTGCGGACTCAGCTTGACGCGCAAGCCTCGCAGGATGGAGTTCACCATCTGTTGACGATTGCGCTCGGTTCGGGGCGTACTGCTTATGAACCGCTCGATTGGGCGCGCATTCATCCGCTGCTGGATTGGATTAATGTGATGACCTATGACATGAGCGGCAATTGGAGTCAGGTTACGGGTTTCAACTCGCCCTTATATGACTCGGTGCCAACTCCGCCAGAGGTTTCGAGCACCGCGTCCACGCTCAACGTTCTGTTGGCGCTTGGTAGTCCGGCGAATAAGCTGGTGATGGGCGTGC
>JACMMD010000058.1 GCA_014379235.1 Anaerolineae bacterium | reverse complement strand
TATAACCAGCGTGTCAGCATTATCGCCAACGCTCTGCGCTCGATCATTTGCATGCCGCTGAAACTGCACGGTGAGATCATCGGCCTACTCTATGCCGATAACCGCATCGATAAGGGCAAGTTCACCGATGACAGCATTCGGCTGCTGGCGCCGTTAGCCGATCAAACAGCGGGAGCTATCGCGCTGGAACGGGCCACTGGTTATTCGGCATCGGCTGCTGCGCCCTCGTTAGCGACGATTGATCGTAATGGCGCGCAGCGAACTCCACGCCGCTATGAATTTCTGCCCATTGCCGAGTGGCCCGATCACCCGACCTCGACTGGCTTTTCTGATCTGGCGGATTAGCGGCTGACCACCTGACGATCACTCCGCGACGGAGCGGGCAGCCTTCCCGCTCCGTCGCAGCGCCTTTCACAAGCGGTTAAGAACGCCAAAAAGCGCTATACTAGACGTTCTTTGCCTGTGCAATAGAGGCGTTAAAGGCGATGGTATGGCAACCCCCACTCTACTCGAAACTCTTGAACGTCTAAAGAACAATGTTGGTGAACTTGAATCCTCGCTGAACTTGGTTCTGCGTGCGCTGGAAAAACGCGGTCTTCAGCTTTCGGTGGATGTCGATGGCATGGCGCAGAAGGTTCGAGTTGAGACTGAGGCGGCGGAAAAGCAGGCGCAGCGCATGAACGCGCAGCTTGAGCAGTTGCAGGGCTTTATGCACACCGCCGCGCTTATCAATTCGACCCTGCGGCTGGATGCGGTACTCGAAGGCGTCATCGATACCATCATCCATCTGACCCGCGCCGAGCGCGTTTACATTATGCTCGTGGATGAGAACGATGGCGAACTGCGTGTTCGTGCGGCCCGCAATTGGGAACAGGTCAACGTAACTGAGAATGACATGGCCGTGAGTACGGGCATCGCTCAGAGCGCAATGACTGAGGGCAAGCCCATTCTGACCACCAACGCGCAGGCAGATGCACGCTTTCAGAGCAATAAAAGTGTCGTGCGCCACGGCCTGCGCTCGATTCTGGTCGCGCCTTTGCTGCGCCGTGATAAGGCCATCGGTGTGTTGTATGCCGATAACCGCATCGAACAGGGCATCTTCAACGAGGACACCGTTCCGCTGCTGACCGCTTTTGCCGATCAAGCCGCAATTGCCATCGAGAATGCCCGTCTGTTCGCCCGCGTAAAAGCCGATCTCGATGAAGCGCAGCGTGAAGTCGCAAGATTGCGGATCGAAGTTGACCGCAGCAAGCTCGACACGCAGGTCGGTGAAATCGTTGAGAGCGAGTATTTCCAGCAGCTTGCACAGTTGGCCAAAGGGATGCGTAAGGGGATTGACAATAACGCCGAAGAAAGCGCCGCCCAGTGAGCGATATTCTGCTGCCTGCGCTCAAAGATGCGCGTTGGCCGAGCAGCACAATGGTCGTTTGCCGCCAACTTGCGCCCGAACTAGACTCGCCCCACATTCCGTATGTCGCCTTTGGCTATGATCGTCCGCATACTTTCGAGTTTCTGAACCGCGAAGGACTGCCCGATCTGGGCCGCACGGCGGAAGAAATCGAACGTATCGCTGTCAACAATCTGCTGCAACGCCCCGCCGAATGGCAGCACTACGGCAGCAAAGACGACATCGAAATGCTGCTGTGGGATGGCGATTATTTCGCGGCGGAACACATCCTCAACGCCGACTTCATGCGCGATGCTCAGTTGATTCTCGAAGCCTATATTCTCGCAGTGGGTATTCCCCGTCGCGGGCTGCTGCTCGTTACGAACGGCGTACAGCCGCCGGAAAAGCTCCGTGCGTTCGGGGCGGTAGTCTCGGCGCAGTTCTATCGTGCCGAAAGTGCGCCGATTTCGCCGGTGGTGTTCGGCGTGAAAGATGGACAAATCGTCGGTATGCTGTCGGGCGGCGAAGAGGCTGGCCGCCAGATCGCCGCCGAACAGGCGCAGCAGGAGAACAAGAACCTCTACATTTCCGGCTCGGTACTGACCGACGATGACAGCGGACTTCAAACAGTAGAGATTGTCGCTGGCAGCCCGGACATCAACCTGCTGTCGCAAGCGATTCTCGGCGCGTTCAAGCAGGCCCTCAACGACTTCCACTCGCGTGAGGATTTTAGCGGCGTGGTGCGCTTCGTCCTCATCCCCGCGATGACGCCCGATTCTCCGGCGCTGCGTCAGAGCATGGCCTCGCTGACTAATCATCTCAACGGTATCGCGGCGGAGATTGCGCGCATCACCGACGCCAAGCACACGGTAGCGGTGCAAATCGTCTATGGGGATGAAGCCGCCGAATCGGAATAGGTTATTTTGTCACCACGTTTCTTGAAGAATAAAGATACGAAGGGCTATGTGTTTAGCATCTATTCCTATGACTGCCGCGAACGTCCTCATGTGCATGTCAAGAAGGGAGACAGGGTAGGCAAGTTTTGGATCGCCAGCGATAATCCTGATGCGCCGGAATTTGAGCTATTCGATCCCGGCGACTTTAGTAATAAACAACTCCGCCAGATTGCCCGTATTATTGAGTCGAACCTAGACCAACTCCGTCAAGAGTGGGACGAGTTCTGTTCAAGGTACATCTCTTGATGGTCAATCTCAAAACGACTGCGGTATAGATTGAGGTGTTATATCATGCTCGAAACAAAGCACGATGAACAGCAAGATGAAGCTGATGAACTTCAGGATGAATCTTGGTATAACCCGGAAACCGTTATTCGCCAGCAGCGTGAACTCTATCGAGATCAACCTGTAAGCATCGAGTTTCATAGTGGCAAAATGTGGGTCACGCTGGCTGATGGGCGCACGATTGGCACACCCTTAGCATGGTATCCGTTTCTGATGAAAGCCACACCGCAGCAGCGAGAGATGACACGGCTAGAGAGGCGTGGCATTTGGTGGATGGAATTGGATGAAGGACTATCAATCGTTGGGCTGTTGGAAGGGCGACAGGGTTCGCCAAAACAGCTTGCCGCTATGTGGGGCGAC
>JACMMD010000614.1 GCA_014379235.1 Anaerolineae bacterium | reverse complement strand
TAGGATGATCGGTGGTGCGGAAATCGGATTCAGTGGGGTAAGAGGACAATACGGCAGTGCGAAGGTGCGTTTCTTCGCCAGAAGCGACCAGCGCGGTCATGATGCCTTCGAGGGCCTTGCGCGTCTTTTCGTAGCCGATGCTCGGCGCGATGTGGGCTTCGACCTGATATTGGCAGGCTTCGCGGTCAAGGTGCGGGTAAATGCCAGCGCGCAGCCCATGACGATAGTACGCCTGAATGAATGCCTGCATTTCGTCTTCGCTGGGGGAGACTCCATCCGCATGAACGAGGCCAAGTTCGATCTCTGCGCCGAGATGTCGCATCTTGGTCATCGGCTCGTCGGTTTCGTGCAGGTTGGTGTGGTTGACGCTGGGGTTCAGGTTGTAGGGCCCGATGCTTTCCAGCAGCGATTTGCCACTGCGATAGCGCGCACTCACGGCGCTGCCAAGCACGTAACGCTTGCCGTTGACCTCTGCCAGCAGCACGTTGGCATTGTCGGTACGGCTCAAATCATACAAGCTGGTGACGGGTACGCCGACTATCTGGCTCAACTGGTCGAGGTCGAGCGTATCATCAGTGGTTTTGTGTATGGCCGCTTGTGCTTCGGCCAATGCTTTGTTGAACTGGCGTTTTTGCTGTTCCATCTCTCGCCAAGGAACAGCCGTGCTAAATTCAATCAAGGTTTCGTTAGTGGGTAACGGGGTTGACGTATCCATAAAACAGAGCCATTTCCTCAAGCGCTTTGCAGCGCCTGTTTCGTAAAATCAGTGGTGCCCTAATTGTGGCTTATCGCGTCATTAAGGGCAAGTTGGAATTCCGAGCCGTCAGCATGTCAGCCATCAGCTTGTCAGCAAAAGATAAGAGCTTAACGCGGAGAAGTTGACAGTTATCGGTGTTCATTTAATGTAAAAGCGTATCACAAGGGTACAAAGGGACAAAGGTACAAGGGAAAACCATTTATGAAGTGCGGGCTAGATGGTTCAAAATTCATCGGAATCCGGTTGCATTTCTCCCTACACTTGAGTGGTAAATTCTCGCGTTTAGCACTATAGTAGTTGTTCGGTGATTTGCCTGTACGCGCCACACGGAGCGAGTGTTATGACAACCTTTTGGCCCATGCCGCGCATCGAAGTTCGAGAGCTGTCCGCGCATAAAGAAACGCGCCCCGCCGCTTTGCTCACGGGTAAAAGCTCATGGGAAACAATTGCATCTCTGTTGGAACTGCCGCTCGTCGTGCAGGCAGAACCGCACCGCAATGACCGCGAATTTTTCGACTCGCTGGCCAGTAATATTCCACCACAGGTTGAAGTCGTCTATGGCGTTGGCGGCGGTCTGGTATCCGATGTGGCTAAATATATCGGCTGGGTGAACCATCTGCCCGTCGTCATTATTCCGACGGCATTGAGCGTTGACGGGTTTTTCACCGGACTAGTGGCGGTACGTGAGGGCGGTACGGTGAACTACATCACCACTGGCCCGGCGGAACAGGTGGTGATTGACTGGGAAGTGATTCGCAGCGCCCCGCAGTATATTCGCGGCGCGGGCATCACCGAACTGCTCACGATTGTCACAGGCTTGCTTGATTGGCGTTATGCTGCCGAGCGTAATAAAAACACGACGGAAACGCGCTATATGCCATGGGCGGCGGGTTTAGCGGCGGGCATCGCGCAGCAGGCGTTTAAGATCGCTCCCGGCGTTGGCGAGGGCCGTGTCGAGGCGCTGCGTAATCTGCTCGACCTGATCTGCATGGAAGTCCAGCTTACCAATCAGCTTGGACACAATCGCCCGCAAGAGGGCAGCGAACAATATTTTGCCTATGCTTATGAATCGCGGGCGGTGCGTGGGCGTCCCCTGCCCTATGCCGATATGGTAGGCCCCGGCATTTTGATTGCGGCGGCGCTGCACGGGCAGGACATCGCGCCGTTAAGAAAGACACTCACCGACGCGGGCATTCGCTTGGGTCAGTTGAAGCCGGACGAAGTAGTAACGACGTTAAAAGCGCTGCCAGATTATGCCCGCGAACACAATTTGCCATTCAGCATTCTCAACGATCTGGATACGTCGTCGGAGCGTGTGACACAGCTGCTGCAAACTGCTGGGATCGATACGACAGGGGCGCGCTAGGGCGCGTTCGGGTTGGTGACGCTTTCCAGCCAGAATAGATAACTGAGTGCTTCGTCGGCGTTCTGTCCGCACATCTCGATATTCGGGCGCAGTCGGTTACAGACTTCGGGACGCTCCGGTTGACCGAACAGCTTGCATAAGTTGTCGTCGGTAAGCTGTACACAGCGCACACCGGGCGGTTTGCCGTTGGGCATTCCGGGTATAGGCGACGAGATCGAGAGTGCGATGCAGCACGCTCCACAGCCGATACGACAGTCCATTCAGCCAGACTCCTATGTAACCTTCGAAAGCAGTGCCTTTGTAGGGGCACGGCGAACTCCGTTCGTTATCGTGCCCCTACTGCCAAACCCGCGAAACGTATTCGTAAATTGACCTAGCGATTAATCACGCGGCTGATGATGCTAAACCAGAACGGCGCGCCCTGCGATACCGCGACAATCGTGGCGATCAAGCCGCCGATTTTGACCAGAATGAAGCCCAACCAGTCGGCGTTATCCTGCGGGAAAAGATTGCGTAAGTTGCGCGAATCGCTGCGCGGGTCGTTGAGCAGTTCCACTTCGGACAGCGCTTCAACCTCTTCCGACGTGCGATAATTTTTGAATTCCCAGCCAATAGGCAGGCGAAGTTCCATCAAGGCGTTGACCCGCGTAGCCACTTCCTGCCCTTCGGATAATACGCCGCCAAGATTAACGGCGGGCGCTGGTGCTGGAGTGGCAATGACACCTGCTTCGGGCGTTACTTCGGGCTGAATGAAGGTAACAGTCGGCACGACCACTTCTTCCGCGAGGCCGTTTTCGACGCGGGATTCCGCCGCAGAAACGATGGTCTCACGCAGTGCTGAATCGTTCCACAGCGTATGCGCGAGGTGGAAGGTGTCAATGTTCAGTAATAGCACCAAGATCGCGCCGATGCCAATGGTTAGATACTGCATCCGTCGAGCATAAGCGGCTGTCACACGATCCATGCTCGAATCAAACCAGACGGCTAACTTGGTGCGCGCATCTTCTAAATCCACCGCAGAAGCCAGCACCGCTTCGAGCTTGTCCTTGAACTTGGGGTTGGTGATGCGTCGTACTCCCGTGAGCAGGGTTGCCAGATCGTTCGGCTCGATCTCCAGCGCCGAGACCTCCTGCTCAACCTGATCGAGCGCGGCTAAAATACCGGCACGCTGTTCGAGGTCATCTAACGCATCAATCGCGCCACGAAGCGTGGGTAAATTGGTGCGGAAGCGGTTCAAATCGCCAATGATTTCACGGATTGTGGATTTATCGGTACTCGGCGGAAGCTGCTCGACAGCGGTTCGAAGCGGCCCATAGAAATCTTGCCGCTCGACTCCCACTGCCAGCACTCGTGTCAGCGCTTCAACGAACGTTTGCGGCTCAATCCATTCGACGTTGGTGGTCGCGCCGAGATTGGTCGCCTGTTCGGCCTGCTGCGCGGTCATGTGCGTATCGGACGGAATGCTGTAAGCGATGATGTTGATGAGTGGATGCGCGAGTATCTTGGTGCGGATAACCGGGTCTTCAATCAACTGCTCAAGCCCGTTACGCAGATGCTTGGCGCGTAAGTTCAGGACGTAGGCGATGATGGTATTGATCTGCTGCACGAGGATACTCAGCACGATAAACACGAAGATCATGCCGATGACGACTTCGATGATGGCCGAACCAGCCATACCCTAACCTCCCGCAAATGAGACGTTAACGCCGCGATTGTGCAGTAGTTTAGCACCATTCATTGGTTTATGCTGCTGTACAGCGTCAATGTGCTATAATCCCCGTCCATTGCATCCGCGCAGATAAAGGTACAGGGAAAGAGCATTTTTCATGGCGTATGACAAGATTCAAATCCCATCAGAGGGGCAAAAAATCACCGTCGAGAATGGCAAGCTGAACGTTCCCGACAACCCCATTTTGATGTTCATCGAAGGGGATGGTATCGGCTACGACATCATGACCGCCAGCAAGCGCATCTGGGATGCGGCGGTGCAAAAGTCTTATGGCAGTGGCCGCAAAATTTCGTGGATGGAGATTTACTCCGGCGAGAAGGCCGCCAGCATCTACGACGGCAATTATATGCCCGAAGAAACCTTCGACGCGCTGCGTGAATACGTGGTGGGCATTAAGGGGCCGCTGACGACTCCCGTGGGCGGTGGTTTTCGCAGCTTGAACGTCACGCTGCGACAGGTGCTAGACCTGTATAGCTGCATCCGTCCAGTGAAATGGTATCGCGGTGTGCCTAGCCCGCTGCGTAAGCCTGAAGAAGTCGATGTGGTGATCTTCCGCGAGAACACCGAAGACGTGTACGCGGGTATCGAGTACGAAGCCGGGTCGGCGGAGAACGAAAAGCTGGCGAAATTCCTGCGCGAAGAATTGGGCGCGAAGTTTTTCGAGGGCGCGGGCTTAGGCATCAAGCCTGTTAGCGAGTTCGGCAGCAAGCGCTTGGTTCGCGCTGCCATTCACTACGCTATCGAGCAGGGGCGCAAGAGCGTCACACTGATGCATAAGGGCAATATTCAGAAATTCACCGAAGGCGCGTTCCAGAAGTGGGGCTACGAAGTGGCCAAGCAGGAATTCCCCAACGAAACCATCAGTTGGGATGATGTGGCGTCGAACCACGATGGCGTTGTTCCCGAAGGCAAAATTCTGATTCAAGATGTCATCTCGGACATCATGTTCCAGAAGATGCTGCTGCGTCCGGTTGAGTTCGACGTGATCGCCACGACTAACCTCAACGGCGACTATTTGAGCGACGCGATTGCGGCGGAAGTCGGCGGCGTGGGTATCGCCCCCGGCGCGAATGTCGGTGACAACGTGGCGCTGTTTGAGGCGACACATGGCACTGCCCCCAAGTACACCAATCTCGACAAAGTGAACCCCGGTTCGCTGCTGTTTAGCGGCGTGATGATGCTGCAACACATCGGCTGGAACGAAGCGGCTGACATGATCGAGCGCGCTTATGAACTGACGCTCGACCAGAAAGTTGTTACGTATGATTTTGCGCGTCAGATGCAGGGCGCGACGGAAGTGAAAACCAGCGAATTTGCGACGGCTGTTATCCGCAACATGGATTAAATGCTTCGTAGGGGCAGGTCTCAGACCTGCCTCTACATAATCCCCGTTATTCCTACGCTACTAATCGACTGCGGCCCCGCATGATTCACGCACGATCAATTCGCTGTAAACGAGGCTTTTCACCGGAATATCATTCTCGCCGTTGATGAGGTGATGCAGCTTTTGAAAAGCGAGGATGCCCATATCCAGCTTCGGGATATGCACGGTGGTGAGCGGTGGGCGTGTGTAGGCGCTTTCAACCGTGTTATCGATGCTGGCGATGGCGATGTCGTAAGGGATTTGCAGCCCTTCCTCTTTGATGGCTTCCATCGCACCAAGCGCGGTTTTGTCGCTAATGGCGATGACGGCGGTAGGACGGTGATGGTCAAGCGCGAGAATCTCTTTCATCTGCACATAGCCCTTGAGCGGATGTTTCGACACCGGCTTAGGCATCCATTCAGGGCGGATGAGCAAGCCCGCTTCGGCCATGGCCGCCATACAGCCGCGCAAACGGTCTACAAGGCTGCTGTATTTTTTGGGGCCGGGCAAAACGGCAATCTCGCGGTGTCCGAGTTTCAGCATATGCTGCATGACCATATAGCCTGCCGTGAAGTTGTCTCCGAGAACGCAGGGCAGGCGCTGGTCGTCGATGTGGTTCTCGATGAGGACGACGGGCAGGTTCGAGGCTTTTAGCTGAATGACCATTTCCGGCGTGATGTCACCATCGTTGGCCACCACGAGGCCGTCAATGGTTTTGCTGACACCACGCTTGAGCAGATCAAGATTTTCCGTCGTGCGATCAAACATTATCAACGACACTTGATAGCCTAAGCGCTGCGCTTCGGACTGGAAGCCGCGAATGATGTCGCCATAGAAACTGTCCATCATGGCCGGCATCGAGCCTTTTTCCATTAACAGCCCAACACTGCCAGTGGACGCGACGTCTTCACTGCTGCTGCCGTTGCCGTCCTTGACGACATAGCCCAGTTCGGAAATGACTTCCCACACACGCTTTGATGTTTCAGGAGCGACGCCGGGCCGGTTATGAATCACCATCCACACGGCGGAAGGGGACACATTAGCCCCGCGTGCTACATCTCGCATACTTGTTTTCTTGGCCACGCGCTCGAAACTCCACTAGAACTGTTTACTAAACAATTTAATCAGGGCTGTTCAATAGAAACTGCTTGACGCAATCGTTTTCCTTGCCTATAATCTTAAAGAATATAGGATATAGTGCTTTAAATTAGACCTGCGCGACGAGCGCGGATGAACAATAATTTCATTATGTTTAGTAAATGTCAAGTAGATTACTCAACCCATTCATTCTATCGCTTCCCAACTGCAAAGTCAGTGCGCTCTTCTGCTGACCTATTCCGACATTGTTATATTTTACGGCTGCGTGTGAACATCTCACGCGCAGTTTTATTTCAGTTTTCACGCTAAGGATTACTTTATGAACCAGATCAAGATCGACATTGACCGCCGTACCAGCCTAGACCGCAACATTTTCGGCGGCTTTGCCGAACATCTCGGGCGCTGCATTTATGGCGGTATGTACGAACCGGATTCGCCTTTCGCGGATGAAAACGGTTTTCGCACGGATGTCATCAATGCCCTGTGCCGCTTGCAAATGCCGATCATGCGTTATCCCGGCGGCAATTTCGTTTCGGGCTATCGCTGGATGGATGGTGTTGGGCCGCAGTCAGAGCGCAAAGCGCGGGTTGATCTGGCATGGAACGCCGTTGAGCCGAATGAATTTGGCACCAACGAATTCATCACATGGGCGCGCAAGCTCAACACCGAGCCGTATTTCGTTGTGAACGCGGGTGATGGCGATATGCGTGAAGCGCGGGACTGGGTCGAATATTGCAATGGCACAGTCGATTCGGCGCTGGTTAGGCTGCGGCGTCAGCATGGCTACGAAGAACCACACCGCGTCAAGTATTGGGGCATCGGCAACGAGGTCGATGGTCACTGGCAGATCGGCTACAAGACGCCCTACGAATATGCGCGGACTTATCTCGAATTTGCGAAGGTGATGAAGTGGGTTGACCCGTCGATCAAGATGATCGCATCCATCGGCTCGGACTGGAAAGAGCAGTGGATCGAACGCACCCAACTCCTTTTCGAACAGGCATCGAAGCATCTCGATTACATCAGCATCCACTGGTACGTCGGCAATCGCCATAACGATTTCGCGGACTATATGGCCAACTCCGAACTCATTGAACATCGCTTGAGCGCGTTCGAGGGCTTGATTGACGCGATGCGGCTGCAATACGACATCAAGCGCCCGATCTCGCTGGCAGTAGACGAGTGGAACGTGTGGTATCGCACTCACCCAAGCTACGGCAACGAACTCAACGGGCTGGAAGAAAAATACAACCTCGAAGACGCGCTGATGATCGGCATACAGTTGAACGCTTTCATCCGCCACGCCGCGTCCGTGAAGATGGCCAACCTCGCGCAGATCGTCAACGTGATCGCGCCGATCTTCACCAACAAAGATGGCCTGTTCTTGCAGACGATCTTTTTTCCGTTCGAGCTTTACAGTCAAACGGCTGGCAGCGAATCGGTGGATGTGTTCTGGCAGGGCGCTACGTTCAGCACCGCCGAACACAGCGGCCTGCGCCTGCTGGATGTATCAGCCACGCTGGACGAAGCGCGGCGCACATTGTCAGTTTACGTGGTCAACCGCAGCCAAGACGATGCGCTGGAAACCACGATCTCACTGACGAGCGGCGCGTTCGCCGGCCCGGTTCGTGCTGCGGTCATCAATGGCCCGGACATCAAGTCCGAGAACAATTTCGCTAACCCGAACGTAGTGGGCACACGCGAAAGTGAATTGACGGCCAAAGACTCCACTAAATTTACGTATTCGTTCGAGCCGCACTCGGTCACGGCTCTAGTGTTTGCACTCTAGTCCATGCGGGTTTTCACGAAGGGGGGTGACAAGTTACCACGAATGCAGGCGAAAAGTATGAATAAACGCAGTAGGACACTTTCGATTGAAGTTCCTGCCTATAAAGAGGAAAAGAGAAATGTCTAAGTCTAAATTTCTGATTGTGCTCATCTTTGTATTAGCTGCACTCGGCTCGGTATCAGCAGTGGCCGCGCAAGAGGTGACAGATTTGTCGCTGTGGGTATTCGTCAACGATCATGGCGACTTCCTGACGCATCAAGCGGAACGCTGGAACGAAGTCAATCCTGATCGCCCGATCAGCATCACCTATACGTTCGTTGAGTACACCGCCCTGCACGACAACCTGCTGGCTGCGCTGCTCACGGGCACAGGCGCGCCGGACTTGGCGGACATCGAAATCAGCAAGTTCGCCACCTTCACGAAGGGCGATATTCACCTGCTCGATCTGACCGAAGTCGTTGACCCGTACCGCGCTGACCTCATCGAAACGCGGCTTGCACCGTATCAGGTTAGCGGCGCACAATATGGTATCGACTACCATCTCGGCGCGTTCTTGATGTACTACAACAGTGAAGTTATGGAAGCGGCTGGTGTCAACCCCGATGACATCGTAACGTGGGATGACTACGTTGAAGCGGGCTTGCAAGTGACCCGTGACACTGACGGCGACGGCAACGTTGACGTGCATATGACGACGGTTGAAGCTGGCGACGTGTTCACGGCGCGCAGCTTGATGCTGACGAACGGCGGCGGTGCGTACAATGCCGACGGCGAACTCATCCTCGACAGCCCGGAGAACATCGAAGCGCTTCAATTCATGCAAGACCTCGTGCGTGTTCACGGAATCGCTACGGCAGCCCCCGGTGGCAATCACCACTCGCCGGATTATTTCGCCGCGCTCGCAGCCGGTCAATATGCGTCGGTGTGGATGCCTCAGTGGTATATGATCCGCTTCCCCAACAGCATGGCCGATCTGTCCGGTAAGGTCATTGTGCGCCCGATGCCTATCTGGGAAGAAGGCGGTTACACGACCACGATGGGTGGCGGCACGGGTACGGCGGTTACTGACCAGACGCCTGAGGCCGAACGCCAACTGGCAATGGAATTCCTCGCCTTCGCCAAGCTGACTTATGAAGCCAATGTCGAACTGTGGACAGACCTCGGCTTCGACCCGATGCGCCCCGACGTTTACGAAGACCCCGCTCTGCTTGAGCCGAGCGAATTCTGGAGCGGCGAAATTCCATTTGAAGTCCTGTTGAGCGAACTGGGCAATGTCGCGCCGGAATACACTGGCCCGCAGTACCCCGAAATCGCTACGATCATGCGGACGACGGCAATGTATGACTTGATCGAGAACGGCGTGCCGCCGGAAGAAGTGATCGCTAACATGGTCGCTGAACTGGAAATGATGGCCGCCAGTTAACTGAATCGCATAACCATACCGGGCATAGCTTGAGAGTGTGCCCGGTATTTGCGTGTTAATTTAAGGTGGTCAGTGAGTATAAGGTCGTTTATTTGTCGCTAGGGTAAACGCATGTCACAAATTCGCGGATTGCTATACAACCGTAAAATCGCGCCGATTGTCTTTCTCACACCGTTCATGGTGATTTTTTTGGTATTCAAGGTTTGGCCAGTCATCCTCGCGGTGAACATGAGCTTTCAGCGCTTCGAGGGCGTTCAGAACCAGACCTACATCGGGCTGGCAAATTATAACTACATCTTTTCTTTTGACCGTTTCTTTACCGCGCTGACAAACACGACAGTTTATACGATGGGCACGCTGCTGATTTTAATCCCTTTGCCGCTGACGCTGGCGGTGCTGCTCAATTCCGGGCGTGTAATCAAGGCAACGGCGTTCCGCATCGCATTATTTTTGCCAGCGCTGGCGTCGTTGGTGGTAACGGGGACGATTTTCCGGCTGCTGCTGGCGCGTGAAGGTTTTCTCAATACTGTGATTACCAACTCCGGTTTAGAGCCTGTGCGCTGGCTGGAAACGGCGGAACTGGCGCTGCCTTCGCTGATACTGCTAGCAACATGGCGCTGGACGGGCATCAATATGATGTACTTCAACGCGGGGCTGGTGAACATCCCCAAGGAACTCTACGAGGCGGCTTCTATCGACGGCGCGAACGAGGTGCAAATGTTCTCGCGGATTACGCTGCCGCTTATCAGCCCGACGATATTGTTCGTCCTCATCATCAGCATCATCGGCGGCTATCAAGTGTTTATTGAGCCGCTCATTTTATATCCGGCGGGTAACTCGCCGGGAGATGGGGCGCTGTCAATGGCCATGCTGATTTACCGCACGGGTTTCACGTCGTTCGAGTTCGGACGTGCGGCGGCGATGGGTGTGGTTCTGGCGGTCATCATCTTCACCGTGTCGTTCATCCAGTTTCGCTTCTTTGGCGCGTTCAGACGAGAGGACTAACCAATATGAGCGCAACTGCACACCCAACTTCATCGGCAGTGGTCAGCCAGTCAGAAATGGCCTCGCCCAAAGGTCGGCGCTGGATTTCCGCGCTGACGCTGACGGTCTTGTTTTTAATTTTGGCGTTTATCTTCGTCCTGCCGCTGTACTTGATGGTTTTGAGTTCAACGCGGCCCGGCGGCTATATCTTCACAGAAGCAACTAATCTAATGCCGAGCTATACCACACTCGACAACTACTCGCGGCTGTTCGCGCAGTTCCCGTTCGGGCGCTGGTTCTTAAATTCGGTGCTGCAAGCGGGCGGCTATGCGCTGGTGACGGTGACGCTGTGTTCGCTCGGTGGGTTTGCGCTGGCGAAATATAAGTTTCGCTTTCGCAACGCGCTGTTCATTCTGATACTCGTATCGCAGATGCTGCCGTTCAACCTGTTGATCGTATCGCTGTTCGTGATGATGATTAACTTCGGCATGGTCGAAAGTTATCTCGGCGCGATATTGCCTTTGGCGGCGCATCCGATTGGTATCTTCTTCATGCGACAGTACATGCTGTCCATCGAGGATGAACTGCTGGACGCGGCGCGGGTGGATGGCGCGAACGAATACCAGTTGTTCTACAAGATTGTGCTGCCCAACATTCGCCCTGCGATAGCGACACTGCTGGTTCTGTTCGTGCTGGAATACTGGAACAATCTGCTGTGGCCGTTGATCGTTTTTCGCAACCCTCAGAACATGCCGTTGGCGGTGGGTATCGCCTCGCTGGTAGGGCAGTATCGCCCATCATTTGATCTTGTGATGGCGGCTTCGACGCTGGCGACTCTGCCGATCATCGCGCTGTTCATCTTCTTGCGGAAGCAGTTTATGGAAGGCATCGCCGCAACCGGGACGGGTATGAAGTGACGATCAGCCGACGGCATTTGCTTAAAATTGGGCTGGCTGCTGCGGCCAGCGCTTCATCAAGCGTGAGATTACCCGTGTTTGCGGCGCAGACAACTGACGACATCAACGATGCCATGTCCGGCGCGTATCAGGCGGTGCATGACCCCGCGATCATCCGCGAAGGCGATATATACTATCTGTTCTGTACGGGAACAGGGATCACGCTGCGAACGTCGCCGGATTTGATCGAATGGACGCTGCATGGCGACGTGTTTCCCGGTGTGCCGGAATGGGCATTAGCTGATATTCCGGCGGCGACGAACATCTGGGCCCCGGACATTTCGTACTTCAATGACCTGTATCACCTGTACTACTCGGTCTCGACGTTTGGCAGCAACCGCTCCCGAATCGGACTTGCTACTACGCCGACGCTTGATCTGGATTCGCCGGATCATGCGTGGACAGATCACGGCCTCGTCATCGCTTCTGAACGCAGCGACGATTGGAACGCGATAGACCCCAATCTTGCCACTGATAGCGACGGCAATCACTGGTTAGCGTGGGGTAGTTTTTGGGGCGGCATCAAAATGCGGCGCATCGACTCGCAAACGGGGCTGCTTTCGACAGAGGACACCGAACTGTTTTCGCTGGCCAGTCGGCCTGAAGCACCTCGCGCCATTGAAGCGCCGGTCATCATCTCGCGGGATGATTACTACTATCTGTTTGTCTCGTTTGATCGGTGTTGTGCTGGAACG
>JACMMD010000613.1 GCA_014379235.1 Anaerolineae bacterium | reverse complement strand
TTGGTGGTTTTGCCGTGAGGGTACACCCGGTCCCATCCCGAACCCGGTAGTTAAGCTCACGAGCGCTGATGGTACTGCCCGGGTAACTGGGTGGGAGAGTAAGCCACCGCCAACCTCCTGCTCTTTTCTTTTCCCCCAATCCTTCGCTCTTCGTTGCCTCATTATCCATTAAGAAACTGTAACTTAAGATCAATACTTTTCCATTGCAAACTGAAGTTACAATTATAACGGATGACCGTATAGCGATATTTGGAACTTATGAATACGGCAGCGAAACATACACAACGCATTCTCATCGTAGACAGCCTGTACGAACGGCGCCATCGTTTAGTGACGCAGGTCTTTCCATCAAACGCCTACGCCATTATTGAAGCTGACACCTTAAGCGCCGCCGTCGCCTTATCTTCAACCTGTGATCTCATGCTCGCGTATCATCAGCCGCTTGACGTGATGATGCTGCACGGAGCGCTCCATAACGCCAATATCAACAAACCAATTATCCTGCTGACAGAAGCAGGCTCAGAACGGCTGGCTGTACGGGCGTTTCGCATCGGCATAAAAGACTATCTGAGCGCTCCGTTTACCGGCGACGATGTTCTCACTGCCGTTCATGATGCGTTGGATCAGCATCTCGTCGGAGAAATTATTGCTCGTATCCCTGAACAACTGCTGTCCTCCAACCTAGAACTTACGGCATACCTGCGAGGCTTGGACAGCCTTGTGGAAATCAGCAAAAGCATCACTGCCGACCTTAACCTTGAAGAAGTGCTGAGTCAGGTCGTGGACGCAGCGGTGTCTGTGACACGCGCTGATACCGCCGCGATTATGCTGGTTGACGCAGTCGATCAAGAACTATACGTCCGGGCTTCGCGCAATTGGGATGCGGAGATGGCGCGTAATTTGCGACTTCCGATCCATAACAGCGCTGCGGGACGGGTCGTAGACACAGGCGAACCGATCTTCATGAATGATGATACGCCGCGCAAGATCAAGACGGATTATCTCGTCAAGAGCGTCGCGTATATACCGCTGCGTATCGGTGAGCAGATTATCGGCGTTTTGAGCGTGGATAATCGTGTCTCCAACCGCTTGTTTAACTCTCACGAGATGAAGCTGTTGACGCTGTTGGCGGACTTCGCCTCAGTTGCGTTGGGAAATGCCAGCCAATATTTCCAAATCCAGCAGGAGCGCAACATGCTGGATGCCATCCTTGAAGGCACACAAAACCCGGTGATGGTCGTGGACACAAGCGGCAACATCCTTGTCTGTAACCCGGCGGCGCAGCGTATTTTTGCGATACCCGGAAATTACAACGGCCCGGCAGTTGAAGTTATCGAACATGAGGGCGTACTGCACCTGCTTGACGCTGAACGCACACAGCGCAGCGAAATCGCTATCAGTGAGACGCACGTTTTCAACGCGCAGATGACCGTCATCCCGCAAGTTGGCCGCGCAATAATCATGCAAGATATCAGCCACCTAAAGGAGCTTGACCGCCTCAAGACGAACTTCGTGGCCAACGTTTCGCAGGACTTGCGCTCACCGCTGACCGCGATTATGGGCTATGCGGAACTCTTAACCGGCGCAGGTTCGATAACACCACAGCAAAAGAAGTTCATTGACCGCATCACCCTCAGCGCGCAGTCGATCAGCAGCCTGATTACGGATTTGCTCGACCTCAGCCGGATTGAAACAGCAGAGATGGAAGTGACGCAAGAAGTTGTCCACATTCAGGCGATTGCCGAATACGCGCTGGCGACTGTAGAAGGACAGATCAGCGCCAAGCAGCAGCGTTTGATTGTCGGGTTGGATAACGATGCGCTGCCGATCTTTGGCAACGGCCAGCGTCTCAAACAGATGGTACGTAACCTGATGCAAAACGCCATTCAGTTCACGCCCGAAGAAGGCATTATCACCGTGACACTGCGCTGCGAAGATGACTTTATCGTGCTGGAGGTTCAGGATACGGGTATTGGCATCGCGTCTCAAGATCAGCCGCATATTTTCGATAAGTTCTTTCGGGCGGAAAGTGTGCGCCAACAGTTCGAGGGCGCGGGGCTTGGGCTGGCGATTGTGAAAAGCATCGTTGACCTCCACGAGGGCCGCGTATGGGTCGAGAGCGAAGTGGGTATCGGCTCGACGTTTACTGTGCTGCTGCCAACATGCGGCATGTCTTCGCACAGCAAGGAGGTACGCGGCTTAACCGAAGCCGATAGCATCCTGAGCTGAACGCGGCTACAATAACGGTATGGCAAAAGACTCGTTTATTCCTCAACCTTCTCCTGTAGAGTGGATCGTCGTTTACGTTACGTATAATTTACCTGAAGCCCATATCGTCGCCGGACGGCTGCAAAACGAAGGTGTCCCGGCGATGGTCAATTCGGCATTGGGGGCAGGCGCGCTCGGTATTATTTTCGGCAGCTTGGGTGAGGTGCGCGTGTTGGTGCATCCATCGCAGTACGGTTTGGCGCTGTCGATACTTGATGAAGACTTAACCAATGCGCTGCCCGATGACGTAGATCGCATTATCTTTGACTCACAGGACGACGAGCCATTGCTAGGCGGTGACTACTATGAGGACGACGCCGATGGTGAATAACACGCTCACGGCTGTGCCGGGAATTCGCGTCGGCCAAATCACCGATCTTGAAGGGGTGACAGGCTGCACGGCCATCATTTGCCCTGATGGCACGGTTGGCGGTGTCGATCAACGCGGCGGCGCACCGGGAACACGCGAGACTGATCTGCTGCGTCCGCTGCATCTGGTGGAACAGGTGAGCGCGGTTGTGCTTTCCGGCGGCAGCGCGTTCGGTTTGGCGACGGCAGATGGCGTCATGCGCTATCTGGAAGAACATGGCTTGGGTTACAAGTCGAACTCCGGCTTTATCGTGCCTATCGTGCCGGCGGCGATTCTGATGGACTTGGGATTGGGTCAGCCGGGACATCGGCCTGACGCGGCAATGGGTTACGCGGCGTGTGCCGCCGCCAGCGACGAGCCAGTCGCGCAGGGTTGTGTTGGCGCGGGCACGGGCTGCCGTATCGGGGCGATGATGGGCAATGCGCGGGCCAGCAAAGGCGGCATCGGCTCGGCCAGTATTGATCTTGGCGATGGGCTGATCGTAGCGGCATTGGTCGCGGTTAACGCCGTTGGCGATGTGATCGACAGTGATGGAACGGTTATCGCCGGACTGCGTTCGGATGGCGACGGGAACGAATTTATTGGCGTTCTCAACCAGATGCGCGATTTTGCCCGCGCCGAACGTCCCGGTAGGCCACCTGCGGCGCAAGTCACGACGACGCGGCCTGCTGTAAATCTCGACGCGGGCGAGAATACCGTCATCGGTGTGGTAGCCACCAATGCCAAGCTGACCAAAGAAGGCGCGAACACGGTGGCGTTGATGGCGCAAGATGGTCTCGCACGGGCCGTACTGCCTGCTCATACGCAGTACGATGGCGATACCCTGTTTGCATTGGCGACGGGCGAAATCCCGGCGAACGTGACTGTGATAGGCGCGTATGCCGCCGAAATGGTGGCGCAGGCGATTCGCAGCGCGGCTCGGGCCGCGACCACATTGGCCGGAATTCGCGCTGCTAACGATGTTTCACATCGGGATTAAGCGTCGTTAAACAAAACGCCGCGCAAATTTAACGGTTCATTTGTAACCTCTTGACTGTTTTAATAATCCACATAGAGGTAAACAACGAAAGCTATGCCGAAAGTCCTAATCATTGAAGACGAGTTGACTCTGGTCGAAAAGCTCGCCAACAACCTCCGCAGCGAAGGTTTCGACGTAGAGACCGCGATGGATGGCGAGGTCGGGCTGGAGAAAGTTCGCTCCCTACTGCCCGATTTGATCGTGCTAGACATCATGCTGCCGGGATTGGATGGCTTGAGCATTTGCCGCATCGTGCGGCGCGATGTTACGACACAACATATCCCGATCATCATGCTCACGGCGCGCAGCACGGAAGTCGATAAGATCATCGGGCTGGAAAGTGGCGCGGATGATTACGTCGTCAAGCCGCTAGTGCTTGGTGAGTTCCTCGCACGGGTGCGGGCGGTGATGCGGCGCGCACCGGGTCGGCCAACGACGCGGCAAGACGAACTGGTATCGGGTAGCCTACGCATGAACTTGACCGGACGGCGGGTATTCAAGAACGACGCAGAAGTGCGCCCGCCGTTGAGCAACAAAGAGTTCGACCTGTTGGCCGAACTAATGCGAAATGAAAACGTGGTGCTGTCCCGCGATCTGATCCTCACGAAAGTCTGGGGCTATGATTACTTCGTGGATAAGCGCACCGTGGATGTGCATGTTCGTTGGCTGCGCGAAAAGCTCGAAGATGATCCCTCGAACCCCAAACGTATTGTCACGGTGCGCGGCGTCGGCTACCGCTTTGAAGGTTAGCGAGGACAAGACGAGATGATGTTTTATCCAACCGATCCGCTTGCGTCTGAGGCTTCGCCAAATAGGTCGCCAGCCTCACAGCCGCCAGTGGATGATGCCGCCGCATCAGTAGATGCGGTGGCATTGCTAGATGCTGCGTTCGATGCCTTGATCGCGCTGGATTCTGACTGCCGCGTGACCGCTCTCAACGAGAGTGCGCGCAGCCTGTTCGCGGAACTGAACGCGCCCGATATACAGATTGGCCAACGACTGGCTGGCGTGCCCGAAGCGGCGTTGCTTGAAGCGGCCATTGAAGACGCGCTGGCGAACCGTGAAGAATCCTACGAAGATCAAGTGACGCTCGGCGGGCATATGTATCGCGTTCGCATCAACGTGACGCAGGGCAGCACCCGCGATCAGGCGATTATCCACCTTGCGCTGCAAGATGTGACACAGTTGGTACGCCTCAATCGTGCGCGCCGTGATATGGTATCCAACATCTCTCACGAACTGCGGACGCCGATTTCCAACATTCGCCTGACGATTGAGTCGCTGTTCCGCGAGGCCGAAAAACCCAAGCGTAAGCCGAGCCGCGAAGCGCTTAAAGCCATATCCCGCGAGACCGATCAACTGCTGCATCTGGTCGAAGAACTGCACGACCTGTCGATGATTGAAACCGGACAGGCGATCATGCGCTTGACAGAATATTCGCTGCATCAACTTGTAGACGAGGTGATGGCGCGAATGCAAGATCAAAGCGAGGGCAAACAACTGCGCCTCGTGAATGATGTTCCTGTCGATGTTCAAGTGTTGTGCGATGCCGACCAAATGCGGCGCGTCGTGGTCAATCTGGTTCATAACGCCGTTAAGTGGTCGCCTTATAAGGGCAAGATCGTGGTGCGCGCCGTCAGCGATGGTGAGGAAGTGACCGTCACTATCAAGGACGATGGCCCCGGCGTTCCTA
>JACMMD010000612.1 GCA_014379235.1 Anaerolineae bacterium | reverse complement strand
TGAACAAGCGCTCGAAATTGTCGAAGCGCTGGTGCGCTCCGGCGCGCTTGACGTAGTAGTGCTGGACAGTGTGGCGGCGCTCGTTCCCCGCGCTGAAATCGAAGGCGAGATGGGCGACAGCCACGTCGGTTTGCAAGCGCGCCTCATGAGCCAAGCGCTGCGTAAGCTCTCCGGCGCGATCAAACAGTCAAATGTAAGTGTTATATTCACCAATCAGTTAAGAGAGAAGATAGGCGTGATGTTTGGGAGTCCGGAAACGACGACGGGCGGGCGCGCATTGAAGTTCTACGCCAGCGTTCGTCTGGACATCCGCCGCATTCAGTCGATCAAGCAGGGCGGCGATACCATCGGCAGCCGCACCAAAGTGCGCGTGACCAAGAATAAAGTGGCCGCGCCCTTCAAAGAAGCCGAGTTCGACATCATGTATTTCGAGAACGGCATCAGCAAGGCCGGCGAAATCGTGGACATCGGCGTGATTTTGGAAATCATCGAGAAACGCGGCGCATTCTTCCGCTACAACGATGGTTTGCTCGGTCAAGGCCGTGAGAACGCCAAGCAGTTCCTACTCCAAAATCGGGCGGTCTCCGACGAAATCGAGGACGCCATCCGCGCCCACTATGGACTGCCGCCTGTGTTTGTGGCACCCGCAAAGTAATTAAAGCGAATTCAGGGGCGGGCGCTCGTGATAGGCCCGCCCTTTTTTATCCCTATCGCATAGAACAAATGTTCGTATGCGTAGGGGCGACACATGTGTCGCCCCTACAAAGCTAACGATACTACTAGGAGATAATCTCGTGATGGCTCAACAGTCTCACCAACCCAATCGCCCGACCAGCGCCCGTGTACCGCGCCGCAGCAAACCCGTTTCGATACCGCAGACGGGGCCGCGACGCCTGTTCAATCCCGATCAAAAAGATGTGCTGGATACGTTCCTGCTGGGCATTCCCGGCGTGACGGCGGGCAAGGCCTTCGGCTATCCGGTGTACGCGATAAGTGGAATTATGTTCGCCTGCTTGTGTGGCGAAGGCGTGGCCATCAAACTGCCGCAGAAGATCGCCCGCCGACTGATCGCCAAGCGCGCCGATGTCAGCGAGTTTGAGCCTGCGCCGGGAAAAGTATGGCGCTAGTGGATCATGATTCAGCGCGAGTCCGCCGCCGACTACATGCAGGACAGCGACCTCTTTCAAATGGCGATTGAGTACGCAGCCGCGACAGCAGCGGCGGAAGGCGCATCGAACGGCGCGAATGGCGGCTCGAACAATCGCGGCAAGAAAAGCGCGAAAGGTTAAACGTGGCTCAGGGCATAAGCCGCGCAAGCGTGTATAATGGTGGTCGTGTATGGTATTGGAACTGGAACGACGATACGGATACGTTCATGACCGACAGCGACACCCACGATTACGAGCTAGACGAAGAACCTGAACCGATAGAAGCGTACTGCGTTCGTGACCGTGAAACGGTCATCATGGAAGACCCGACGCCGGTATGGACGCGCAAAGGGATGCCCGCGACTCGTGGCGACTGTCCGATCTGCGGCGGCGTGGTTTTCCGCATGGGCAAAACTGACGCTCATGCGCGGCTGACTCGCCCCGACGCGGTAGATGTCAGCGGACAGGACGGACGTGCCCGCGCCAAGCTGACACCAGATACGGTGTATGTGGCTTTCGCGGAAGGCGATACCGAAATCGCGGAGCAAATCGCCAGCGACCTCGAACGCAGTGGACTCCCCGCATGGCTGCACGAACTCGAACCCGATAACGTCAACTGGGCTGGCGGCGTTCATCCGTCGTTGAAGGGCTGTAAGCGCCTTGTGCTGGTGCTATCTCCCGCCGGGTTAACCGATAGCAGTGTCGAGGATGCATGGCGCTTCTTCCGTGACAAGCGCAAGCCGATTGTGATCGCACAAATCGCCCCTGCCGAACCACCCGACCCCATCCGCCGCAGTCCACGTTTCGACCTCAGCCGTGATTACAAGACCGCCTTTCGCCAGATGGTGCAGGCGCTGAGTGAGTAGTAGGTATATTGACCTTTCACCGAGGGCTAAAGCCCCCGGTTAGACAAAACCACGTCCACTTAAAAGGACAGGGAAAACAGTAGTTTCCTTGCGCCTTTAGTGCGCTTGGCGGCTTCGCTTGTAGCGATGGCTTTAAACCATCGCGGTCACGAGCCATAGGATACACTCATGCTCAACGAACCTGCCTCGACGCCGGATAATCGGCCTGTACTGCGTTCAACTGCTATCCCGGCGACCAGTTACGACGCGCTGCATGAACAACTCCGGCAGATGGTCGAAACCGTGCTGACCATCGAGCGCGAGACCTTCGCCAGCGACGACGATACGCCCGAATACGACCTCAAATCGCTGTCAGGCGTGCTGGCACTGACACCGGCAAGCGAACTCATAGCGGTATTCGAGGGGCGTCTCAAGCTGGAGTCTGAAGAAGCCTACGCCCGCCTTGACCGCTTATTTGACACCATCGACTTTATGCCGCTGTTCCGCATCGTGAACGGCAGGCACGTTGTTCTCGCCGTGAAAGGCCGCGTCCGCCCGACGACGCGCCACTGGTGGCCGAACCTCGCGCTGTTCATCGCTACGTTGTTTAGCGTCTTGCTCGTCGGCGCGGGGCTGGCGATCAATCAGATCGGTTTCGACAATCCACGCCTTGCGGAAGACCTTGCCGCGAATATCTTTGGCGAAATCTGGCGCGGTTTTCCTTATGCGATCAGCATTTTGCTGATTCTGGGCGCGCACGAGTTTGGACATTACTTCGCGGCGCGGCGGCAGAAGCTGGCCGTGACGCTGCCCTACTTCATTCCCCTACCGCTTATCAGCGCGTTCGGCACGTTAGGCGCGTTCATCCAACTGCGCGAGCCGATGCGGAATCGCAAGACGCTGTTAGACGTTGGCGCGGCGGGGCCGCTGGCCGGGTTGATCGTGGCGATCCCGATTCTGCTGATTGGACTGTCTACCGCGACGGTTGGGCCGATCACGCCGGGGGGCGCTGTCGAAGGCAATTCGGTGATTTATGCGCTGGCCAAAATCATCATCAAAGGACACTTCTTGCCCGATGGCGAGTTCG
>JACMMD010000611.1 GCA_014379235.1 Anaerolineae bacterium | reverse complement strand
TACAGAGGCAGTGTCCATCCCGGCGGGCCGAGCCTGAGCGCGGTTTCGGCGCTGCGGCGGCCCTCGTCGAAATCGCCCATACGCTGATTGGCGAGGCTGCGCGAAGCATACAAAAGCGGATTGCTGGCGTCTAATTCCAACGCGGCATCAATATCCTCGATGGCCTGAATGGTGTCATCGAGATAGTGTTGATAGAAGCGATGCGTATTCGCTGCCACACTGTCACCGACGACTTCGCCGCCTTCGACCTCAATTGCGTCCATCACGGCGACGGTTCGCATGGCTTCGTAAGCATTGCCGTCAGCGATTTCCAACAAGCCGAGAATGCTCAACACCTGCGGCACAACCGATTGGCGGCGTTCGCTGTCCAGCCGCACACGCACGTTCATCACCTGTTCGAGTTGGTCACGTTCCATTTGTACATGCGGCAAGGCATCGGTAACGCCGAGTTGGATCGTCAGTTCAACACCATCGTCATCGTAATTGCCCCAGATGACCATCGTCGCGCCGTTGGCATCCGCTGCCGCCAGCGCTTCGTCTTCGCTGGTGATGACTGCCGGATACTCGCGCACACGAATCTGCGAAAACGGCACATCTTCCTCTAACGATTGACGCAGATCGCTGATGATGAAGCGCGCGACGTTGCGTTCGTTGCCCCCGAAGGCTTCCGGCTGCGCCACCAGCACCATAAACTCGTCCGCCGCGACAGGCGCGACACGCTGCACAGCGATAGCCACTGCTAACGGCGTTGGCGAGGCAGCGGTGGCGGTCTGGGTCATCTCCACCGAGCGTGTGGCGGCCATATCCATGCCAGCTTGTGCGGTTAGAACGTAGGGCATCTGCGCCCCCGTCGTTCTGACCGCCTGCGGCAGCAGCCCAATTCTGACACCGGGAGTAGAACTCGGCGCGACAGTCAGCGTCGGGGCGATTGTGCCTTCCTCAGTCGTAGGCACTACCACTATCGCGGCGGACTCGGTGCTAACGGGCGTGGCGGTGGCGACACCGGGATTTTGTTGGCGAATGGCGAACAAAGCCAGCGCAACGGCTCCGACTCCGACCACCAACAGTGCGATCAACCCCCACAGCGACGGGCCGCTGCGAAGCACGAAAATTCTTTGGCCGCTTTCGGTGCTGTGCATCTGAATCGGGATGCGCGACCCGGTATCGGCCTGCAAGCGTATTTCACTGGGCGTATAGCTGTTCGGTGTCGCATCACTAAACGGCGTTTTGGTCGATGGCGTTGCTTCCGGTGTCCTCGATTCGTCCGGTTCAGCGCTAAAGGGCAGCGCAGCCGCAGCCGGCGTTGGCGTGGCCGATGTGAAACGTGAACCCGACGTGGCTGGAAGAATATCGCGCACATTGGCCCGCGCCTGTGTATCCAAGCTGCGAAGGATGGCTTCAAGTTCCGCGCCCACCTGTCGCACACTGTCGATACGGTCTTCCTTCGATTTGGAAAGCATCCGGTTAATCAATACTTCGAGTGAAGGCGGCACGTCAGGGCGAAACTCTGACAGCGTCGGCACGAGGCTGTTGAGAATGGCCATCAGCGTTTG
>JACMMD010000610.1 GCA_014379235.1 Anaerolineae bacterium | reverse complement strand
TTGATTCCCCTTACGATATTGAGCCTGAATATATTCCAAGCATCGTAATTCACCAAGTGAGTTCAGATTCGGATTGCTTATTTGGAACGCCGATCACCCGTATTGAGTTGCTATCGCCTGCCAATAAGCCCGGTGGCAGCCATCATGACCAGTACCTTACTAAACGCGATGAAACTGTTTTTAGTGGCATCAAACTGGTGGAACTCGATTATCTCCATAAACAACGTCCTTCCGTAAAAGCTGTAGCTGATTACACACGCCGAGAAAAAGATTCATATCCATACACTATTTTGGTAAATAATCCTCTACCTGAACTGAGCAAAGGACGTACCGATGTCTACGGCTTTCGTGTGGATGATCCGATTCCGGCGATCAAAGTTCCGTTAGCCGAGAAAGATTCGGTGGTTGTGGATTTCAACGCGATATATCAACATACATTTGCAGAAAACAATATCTTTGGCATGTTGATCGTGGATTATGAAAAGCTGCCAGAAGGCTTCGAGACTTACGACGAGGAAGATCAGCAGCGCATCAAGGCGCGGATGCAAGCAGTGATCGAAGCGCAGCGACAGCCCTAAGCCGATTCGCTGCGCCTCGTCACAACCTCTAATTTAGCCTTCGTTGTACGACAACCGTTCGGGCTTGTTCTGCAAAATGTCCTCAATGCGTTGGTTGATCTCCGGTGTGATCTTTACATCTAACGCCTTGAGATTTTCGGCCACCTGTTCTGGACGGCTTGCGCCAGTGATCGCGCTGGTGACGTGCGGGTTGTTCAGCACCCACGCGATGGCTAATGAGCCGGGAGTCGTGCCGATTTCTTGCGCTAACGCGGTAATACCCCGCGCTTTCTCGATACGATCTTCGGTGATCTGGCTGTTCTTCACCCAGTCCAAGTCTGCGGCGCGGCTGCCTTGCGGGATGCCATCGTTGTACTTGCCCGTGAGGACGCCCTGCGCCAGCGGACTCCACACCACCAAGCCCATGCCGTGTTCTTCCACCGCGTCTTCGAGTTCACCCTCGACCACGTTACGATCAAGCATGTTATAGAGCGGCTGTTCGACAATCGGGCGGTTGGCGTTGATGGCTTTGGCGACTCCGACGCCTTCGTGAATGTTGGCCGCTGTCCACATGCTCGTGCCCCAATACAGGATTTTGCCCTGATGAATGAGGTCATCAATGGCGCGCACGGTTTCTTCGGTGGGCGAGTCTTCGTCGTAGCGGTGGCAAAAGAAAATATCGACATAATCGGTATCCAGCCGCTTGAGCGACTTATGCACCGACTCGGTGATGTGCTTGCGCGATAAGCCTCTATCGTTCAAATCGTCGCTCATGGGCCAAAAGGCTTTGGTGCTGACAACCAGCTTGGTGCGCTCATAGCCTTTGATCGCCCGGCCAACGGCCTCTTCCGCTTTGCCGATTGCGTAGACATCGGCCACGTCGATAAAGTTGATTGCTTGGTCGATGGCGGCGCGAACGCAAGCAACGGCGGTATCGCCTTCAACGCTGCTGCTGCCATAGGTCAGCCATGCGCCGAGCGAGATGACGCTCACCTTGAGGCCCGATGCGCCTAGACGTTTGTATTCCATGAAGATTCTCCCAGAGTGCTGTGTTCCGAGTGCTGATACTGAGTATAACGTGCCGCGTGACAAGGTTCTAAGTCCATTTGCGGATTTGCCATTTCACGCGGAAGTAAACTATGATTGCGCTAGGAATTTCCACAGCGAAAACAGGATTGTCATTGTGAGCCGCACGATAAAAATTGCCCCTTCGATACTTGCCGCCGATTTCACACGTTTGGGCGAACAAGTCCGCGAGGCTGAGGCCGCTGGCGCAGATGTGATTCATATCGACGTGATGGATGGACGCTTCGTGCCGAATATCACGATGGGGGCGTTCGTGGTAGCGGCGGTGCGGCGAGTGACCAAGCTGCCGCTCGACGTTCATTTGATGATCGTTGAGCCGGAACAGCATCTCGCGGCGTTCGCGGCGGCGGGCGCGGACAGTATCAACGTGCATCTCGAAACCTGCCCGAACCTGCATCGCACCCTGCAAACCATCAAGGAATTGAACTGCCGCGTTGGCGTGGCCATCAATCCGCATAGTCCCGCCTCGCTGTTGAGCGAAGTCATCCACATGGTCGACATTGTGCTGGTTATGACGGTCAATCCCGGTTTCGGCGGGCAGACGTTTTTGCCGGAAACACTGCCGAAGATCGCGCAGTTACGGCAGATGTCTGACGCTCTTGGCCGACAGATTGACATCGGCGTGGATGGCGGCATTAACCCGCAAACCGCGCCGAAAGTGGTTAAGGCGGGCGCGAATGTGTTGATTGCGGGTTCGGATATTTTCAGCGCGCAGCACAGTGTTCAAGCGGGGATCGATGCGCTGCGCGGGGCAGTCGCGGAGCTAT
>JACMMD010000609.1 GCA_014379235.1 Anaerolineae bacterium | reverse complement strand
TATACGCTCGTGCCCGATAAGCCCAACGGCGCGGCGGTTTTGTACTGTCATTATCACGGCGGCAAATATGATTTAGGCAAAGACGAGCTTTTTCTCGAACCTTTATTTGGCGAATGGATCGATAAAACTCCTCGTGGCCCGGCGCTGGCGCAGGCCGGTTATCTGGTGCTGGCGATAGATGCGTACTCGTTCGGTGAACGTCAGCATCAAGGGCCGGCTGGCGAACGCGAATCGGGCCGCGAAACCGAGAATGCGCTGTTCAAACGTTTCCTGTGGGAAGGGCGCAATCTATGGGCCATGATGGTCTATGATGATCTGCTTGCGCTCAACTACCTGCTCACGCGCACGGACATCGACCCGACGCGCATCGCCATTACAGGCGCGAGTATGGGCGGCAGCCGCGCAACATGGCTGGCAGCGATTGATGAACGCATCAAGGTTATCGCGCCAGTGGTGCAGTACACGCGCTATCAGAACTTCGTCGCCAGCGGTGAGGTCAACCATCACAGCTTTTACTATTATGTCCCCAACGTGTTAAAGGCTGGTCTGGATATGGAAGCGATTGTCGCCTTATCCGCGCCGCGTCCGCAGATCGTGTTGGTGGGTGACAGCGATGTGCTTTCGCCAGCCGACGGTATGCAGATCATCACCGACTTCACCCGCGAGGTGTATGCTTTATACGGCGCGGACGCTCACTTTGAGCCACACATCTACGAGGAGCTGGCCCACGTCTACACCGTCGAGATGTTTAATACGATGCTCAATTTTTTCAACCGCTATCTATGATGAAGTCCGCGATCTATCGTCAACGGCAGTTTGTAGGGGCGCTTCGCGAAGCGCCCCAACGCGGAATTTGCTTAAGCATGAAACTCATGCTGATCGTTTGCCTCTTACTGTCTTTCACGGCACAGGCGCAGGACGATGTGCCGACAATCAACGACCTCGTGTACGACGCGGTTGTCGAGGGCGACATCAGCAACTCGGCCTTTTATGATTGGTGGCGCGTTGAGGCGCAGGCGGGTGATGTGCTGGTAGCACAGATGGCCGCCGATGCTGGTCTCGCGCCGCTCTTGGGATTGCTGTCTCCCGGCGGCGACCTCGTGGCCCGCAGTCCTGATGGTCTGATCAACGACGTGGTAGAACTCGAATACACCATCCCCGAAGATGGACAATTTACGCTCGTAACGACCCGCGTCGGCAACCGTGACGGCAACACAACAGGCCGTTATCGGCTGCAACTGCGGCGCGCTTCCGGCGTTGATACGACGACACGCACGGACGACTATCAGGATGTGGTGTTTGTGTGCGAGGGCGTGGATGGCGAAGCGACCACCGCCGTCACGCTAAACTTTGCCGAAGACTCCGGCGCATCTCCCGGTTATCGCGTCAGCGTTTACGGCTTGGATGGCTTCGAGCCCGTGCTTCGCGTCCATCTCAGTGCTGTCGATGAGCAATACTGCATCACCGACGCTTCCGCGCTGGTTGGCGATACCTTCACCTTGCCGGGAGAAGCCGCCGTTACGCTCACGGAAGACGATTTAGACCATGCCGCGCAGGTGGAAATCCGCACCCCTGACGAAGTGGGGCAAGTGACGCTGACAATCGCCAGCCGCAGCGGAACATCAGGGCGTTATCTGGCGGTGATCGAAGGACTAAACATCGCGCCGCGTGAAAGTGATCGTTTGGAAGTGAGGCTTGGGCCATTGGCGCGGGATACCGCGCTGCTGCTATACGGCGTTGCTACCGGCATAAGCCGCCTCGACCCTTATTTAGAACTGTCCGACGCGGAAATCGCCTGCGACGATGCCGGACGGCGCGGCTGTGAAGACATACTCACCTTCGACGGCGCGGGCGTGACTCATAGCACAGGCGTGACCGTGATCGGTGATCGCTTCGATGCCGGACTGCGCCTCGAACCGGGAACTCCTGACGAGATCGGCGTCGAAATCGGCAGCTTCAACAACAGCACCTACGGCGATTACGCGCTCGTCCTCATCGGGGAGCTTCCGGCGCGGAGTGTCACCCCATAACTGCCGCTGATGCTGCCGCTTCCAGCGCTGTCCCGATGTCCTCAATCCAATCGAGATGTTCCGGCTTCATCAGGCAACTTCGCAGAACTGTAACCGTCGGCTGATCCCATTCAATTGTTTTCCACGTTTTCTCGATCAAAGTCTGAGGGAAACTGGCCAGCGCCAGATGCAAGTTTTCTGCCGCTGCCGCGTCGAAAATTTCCCGCGAACGCCGTGAAATCGCGCTGGCGCTGCTGCCAGTCGGCGCGAAGATCACGATGTCCAACTGCGGCGGAAAAACGGTCATGAAGCGCAAATTGTCATTCAGCATCGCGTAGAGTGTGAGCGCCGCTTGGCGACATTTAGCCAGATCCGCCGCGAACGGCCCGCCGCGTTCGAGTGGGAACATGCGCTGCGTTGCCCACAGCGCGACGGCGGACGCGCCCGCCCGCGAACATTCGAGACTGATTTCACCGAGATGCAGTTCCGCCGACGAGAAATACGTATAAGGCGAATCGTGTTTATACAGCGCGCCTACCGCCGGGTCTTTGAACAGGATGCAGCCGCAGCCAAAGGGCTGTAAACCGTGTTTGTGTGGGTCGATGACGATGGAATCGACTTGGTTGAGGCAATCATAAGCGGCGCGTACTTCCGGCGTGAGGTTGCCCACGAGGTTGTAGTAGCCGCCGTAAGCCGCGTCTGCATGGATACGAAAGTCGTATTTTTCTCTCAGCGCCAGCACGTCCGGCAGTGGGTCAACCGAGCCAGTGGCGGTTGTGCCCATCGTCACGACGACGGTACCGATTTCGCCTGTTTGCAGCACCGCTTCGAGTGCGTCCATGTCCATACGCGCCCGCCCATCGGTTGTGATCGCTTGAAACGACAAGCCAAGCACTTCCGAGATGCGGCTGTGAGTATAATGAGCCTGCTGCGAAGCCACAATGCGTTTACCCGGATGCAACCTACCAGCCGTCCACAGCGCTTCGAGATTGGCCATCGTGCCGCCGCCCGTCAAGTGACCGAGATGCTCATGCCAGCCAAACATCGCGGCGATGTGCGCGACGGCTTCTTTCTCCATCGCTGAACTGGCTCGTCCACCGTCAAGCGCATGATTGTTCGGGTTGATAGTTTGCGCCATTGCGTATGCCAGCCGCGCTACCGGATGCGGCGGTTTAAGCATCTGCCCCGCATAAAGCGGGTGCTGATAGGGGAAGTTGTCCTGCATCCGGTCAGCCGTTTCGAGCAGCACAGCACGCAGAACTTCATGGTCGATTATGGGCGCAAATGCTGGCAAATCGCGGAAACCTTCGTCCAGTCGTTCGAGTGCTTCCGCGAGGATGGCGAGGGTCGTTTTGTCAAAGGTTATAGCGCCCAATTGGTCACGTCCTCAGATTTAGAAAAAAGGGATTATAGCTTTTTTTCGAGGTAGATACTGTCGTAGGTATAGTGGTGGAGTATATCAACATCTGGCTTGCGACAAGCAAACGAAGTTTGCCTGCGTCGCCCACAATGTACTTTATGGACTATAGGCGGAACTTATGCGTCCCGTTTCATATACCCCTCATCCCCGGCCCTTCTGCCACAAGGGCGAAGGGAGAAAGGCAGTTTCTGGAAGTCCCTCTCCCCGTTTTGTAGGAGAGGGATTTAGGGTGAGGAGCTAAATCTACCCCATCCGTCGAGGCTTGCCGCCGCCGCCGAGCGTCTTTCGTGCGCTGGCCGAGTCCACCGCCGGACGTTGGCTGCCATTACCGCCGTTCGTGCCGCCGCCTGCGATGGCCGCGTAGAAAGCCTCGTCATAGTTGCGCGTCTTGACCACAACCGGCATGGGCACGGCATGACCCATGATGATGGCCTGCTGCTTGGTGTCGAGGCGCGCCAGCACTTCGCGCAAGCCCGCCGCGCCGTTGATACCTGTCAGCACGGCGTTGATGTCGCGGTCATTATCCAGCAGCGCCGTCACACGAGTACCGATCTGGCTCATGACTTCTTCGTCGATGCCGCTTGGACGCTGGTCAACGATCAACAGCGTAACGTTGTACTTACGCATCTCACGGGCGATGATGCCGAAAATCGTCTGGCTGGCGATTTTCGGATCGAGGAACTTGTGCGCTTCCTCGATGGTGATGAGAAGCTGCGGCGGCTGCATCGCGGTATCACCGAGCGCCTTTTCAACCTGCTCGACATAACGCTCGTGGATGCGCCGCGTCAAATAGTTGGCCACGAGAATATACGCTTCCAGCGAGTTACCGTAGCGCCCGAACTCCAAGACGACGTGCTTACGTTCTTCCACCAGCAGGCGAATGATCTTATCCACGCTGTCGTCCGGCGCTTCCGGTGTCAGGAACGACCAGCGCTGAAAACGCTCCAAACGACGCGTGAGCGCCGACATCGTGCCACGCATGACGGGCGTAGTTTCTTCAATATCCTCGATATCGTCGGGATCGGCTTTCAACAAACGCGCAATCCAATCCACGTCCCACTTTTTCGCCAGCGTATATGCCGCATCAACCATCGCGTCAGACAGCGCCATCGTCTCGCGCAGCATAGCGATGTCTTCTGGCTGAATCTCGCTGTAACCCAGCCGAACGGCGAAGTCATAACGGGCGTTGCGGCGGTTCGAGGACTCCGGGTCGAGCGTGATAATGCTGACCTCGCTGGGGAATAGCTGCTTGAGACCCTTCACTTTCGGCCCGCGCTCATCGACCACTTCCCAACCGTAGTCGTTGTGCATGTCGAAGATCAGGTTGACGGCCTGCTGCCGCTCGATGATACCCGCCAGCAGCAAGCGCGTGAGGAAGCTCTTGCCTGTACCGCTCTTGCCGAACACGCCAACAGAACGCTCGACCAGACGATGCAAGTCAAGGTTGATCTGCGTCGTTTCCAGTTCGAGCGGCGCACCGACGTTGAAGTGTGTCCCGTCTTCCTCACCGAACACCGCGTTCACGTCCTCAACAGTGGCATTATCGACGGGCATGAAGTGGCTCGGAATGGTCTTGACGGGCTTGGGCTTGCCCGCTTCGCTGCCTTCGTCGTCAATCGACAGCATCGGCGCGACGTTGATTGTGCCATAGGCCGCCGTGCCCAGATAAATCTCGCTCAAGAACTTGTCGGACATATCCGGCGGGTCGCTCTGAATGGCCGGATTGGTGCTGTTCAGTACAATGTCCGTCACCATGCAGAAGAAGCGCTTGCGAACGCCGCGCACCACCACATAACGCCCGACAGCCATTTCTTCGATGGACTGCCCGCGATCCAGCTTGACGACCAGCCCTTTACTCAATGAGCCGCCGACTACCACGCCGAGTCTTTCCGCGATGTTCGCGCCAGCGCCAAGATCGGCAAACCAGTTATCCAAATTTTGTTTCGCGCCGTCGGGAAGGTTCATTGTCGATCTCCAATAAATTTCTCTGGTACGGGCGCTACCTTTGCCGCCCCTACGGATTGTATGTCTGAGGCTGTTTGCGCCACGCGAAGCCGAATCTCCGCAGCATTCCGGCGCAGATAATCCAACACGCCGTAAGCGAAGATGATCACGCCGAACATCTCCAACGACTCCTCAAGGATGCCGCTCAGTTGAGAGAAAGCGTTGTCGTGCCCGTAGCGCTGCGCGAAATAGCTATCCACCAGTTCCATGCCCATCGCGCCCGCCACGAACAGTGCCCCGCCGAGAATGAACAACCAGCGCGTCCGTGCTGGTAAGCGCAGTAGGAAACGCCCGTATGCGATCACGAACAACAGCACGAACACCGCGCCTAAGATGATCCAAGGATACGTCAAAAATTCGCCTATCGCGCTGT
>JACMMD010000608.1 GCA_014379235.1 Anaerolineae bacterium | reverse complement strand
GATGGCAAAACCGGACTGTATGCGCTGGAAAACGCCGACCTGTTTAACCTGCTGGTGATCCCGCCCTATCTCGCGGGCGGCAACGTCGATGCGGGCTTGATAGGGGAGGCAGCGGCCTACTGCGAAGCGCGCCGCGCTTTCTAGATTGTCGATGCGTATGAGCCAATCGACGCCGACATCGCTACCATCGACCCCGACACATTCGGCCCTGATTGGCAGCCCGTAGGCACGGCCAGCACAGGCACGCTCGTTGCCCGCACCAATCCAACGAGCGCGCCGCCGGATAAAGGCACATACCGCCGCCTCGAAAACCAGCTTTATCGCGTCGAGATTCACACGCCGAACGGCATTGAAACGCCCGCGACCTTCAAATGGTCACGCGATAACGGCGCTGTCTCCGCGTTGGTAGACCCCGCCATCGGCATCAACGGCAGCGATATTTTGTTAGCCGAGTTCGGAGCGGGCTTGGACGAGCGCTTGCGTTTCGCGCCGGGCCAGTGGGTTGAAGTTAGCAACGAAGCGCGCTTACTCTACGGCCAAGCTGGCGAACTAGTCGAAGTAGGCGAGGTTAATGATCGCGTTCTCACCGTTTCATGGCCCGGCGGCGCTGCACCCGCTGACCTCGTAGACGAGTTGATCGTGCGCCGTTGGGACTCTCAGGGGACTTTACAAGTTCTCACGGGCGGCTTCATCAACCTTGAAGATGGTATTCAGGTTGGCTTTGCCGACGGCGATTACCGCACGGGCGATTACTGGCTGATTCCGGCGCGCACTATCCGCGCCGATGTGATTTGGCCGCTCGACCCCGACACCGACGAAGGCGAGTTCGTCCCACGTCATGGCACAATCCACCACTACGCGCCGCTGTTCCTGCTGCGCTTCGACGGCGGCAGCTTCACCGACGTGCGCGACCTGCGCCGCCTGTTCCCGCCGCTGACCAACATCCACGCCAGCGACGTGTACTTCGACAACAGCGATGTTTGCGACCTCATCAACGCCGACACCGTGCAGGAAGCCATCATCGCCCTCTGCCAGCGCGACCTCAATAGCTGCACCTTCGTCGTCAACAGCGTCGAAGGCTGGCATAGGGTCTTTGAGGCCATTGACGGCAGCGCCAGCGTCTGTTTTCCGGTGGGCGATTTCCGCGTCGATGAGCCGATTATCGTGCGCGGCAAAGGCAATCTCAAAATAAACGGCAGCGGCTTAGGCTCGCGCATTCACGCGCCCAAGTCCGAAGCAGCTTTCATCTTCGAGGACTGTGAAAGCGTCACCATCAGCGACCTTTATGTCGAAGTGGGGGCGGCGGGTTCTCGCGGCAGCAGCGAACATCTCAACGGCGCGCTGACCTTCCGTAACTGCGGCGCAGTCACGGTTGAAGAAGTCACCATCAAAGGCGCAGCGGGCACCAGCCGCGCCGCATCATGTATCACCGTCGAGCAGGGCGAGTCAGCCGATGTGACAGGCTCGGTACGCATTCGCCACTGCGATCTGGCGATGGGTCATCAGCAAACCGGAATCCTGCTGCTGAACGTCACGCGGGCACAGATTGAAGACAACTCGCTTTACGTCAGCGCCAAGCCGGGCCGTTTGAGCTTCGCCGCCATGCTCCGTGACCCCGATTATCGCGGTATCCTGCGTAAGATGCTGATCTCCAACATGAGCGTCGGCCCGGACGCGCCGCCTGTGCCACCGGGACGTCCTGCGCCCAACGTCGCGCTCACCAAGAACGGGCAGGCGATCCGCTTTGTCGCCAGCGATAACAATCTCGCGGGCCGCTGGAAAACACTGGTTGCGAACCTGATCGTGCGCGAAAACGTTAACACGCCGCGCCAGTTAATCGCCTTCTTCGACGATGTGGCCGATAACATCTTGCTCAACGAAGGCATCTACGATCCCGACGGCCAGCGCCTGACGGTCTTCAAAGCATGGTTCGACAGCCTCAAGCTGAACAATCCAGCCATGGCCTATCAGGGCATCTCCGTCGCGGGGCGCATCGCCAAAGATGTGCGTATCCAGAACAACACTATTCGCGGTGTCTTGCAGGGGATTCACATCGGTGTCAGCCGCCGCGGCCCGCGTGGACAAGTGCCCGAACGTGCCGAGAATGTCATCATCGCTTCCAACACCATCGGTGTCTCGCTCCCGCCAGAAGCCGCCGTTCGAGAACGTCACGGCATTTTCGTCGGCAACTGCGCCAGCCTGCTGGTCGCGGATAACTACATCACCGTGCGCCGATTCGGCCTCGCTGCCGCCGTCCGCATTGATGGTATTCGCGTGTTCGGCTATTTGGGGCGCATGATGATCGTCCGCCAGAATCATATGGTTGGCTTCAACGTCGGCATTTATGTCGAGCCGTTGGGCGACATCTCCGCCAGCCAGCAGTGGCTCGTCACCGATAACATGGCCGTCAGCGCGCAGCAGGTGGTCAAGGTCGCCACACGCGCCACCGCCAAAGTCCGCGTCCCCAACAACCTAGCCTAGCTACTTCGGTAGGGGCGAGGCATGTCTCGCCCTGAAAGTCCCTCTCCGCTCGCGGAACTGGCTGCTCAAGAAGTCCCTCTCCGCTTGCGGGGAGGGATTTAGGGAGCGGTTCTTAATCCATTGTAGGGGCACGACATGTCGTGCCTTTCATTTAACCCCTTCGCTATCATTCGGATCATCGTAGGGGCGTTCTATTGAACGCCCCAAAATTTTGCTTGTACCTCTGTCCCCTTGTACCCCTGTGATAGGCTTTTTCTTCTCTCGAACCTCGTACCTCGAACCTTCTTTTACTGATTTTTTTACTTGACTCCGATACGCACTTTGTAATACACTGTTGGTAGCATAGCCATTTGCTATTGGTTAGTTGGTCTAGTTCT
>JACMMD010000607.1 GCA_014379235.1 Anaerolineae bacterium | reverse complement strand
CTTTCTATAAATCGGAGAATCTATCGTGCGTAAACGAAAAAGAACAGCAGCTTATATCGCCTCTGGACTGCTCATTATGCTGGCCTTGATGCGCG
The DNA here is from genome assembly GCA_014379235.1 of Anaerolineae bacterium. Lineage (GTDB taxonomy): Bacteria > Chloroflexota > Anaerolineae > Aggregatilineales > Phototrophicaceae > JACMMD01. Next base: position 6,825 of record JACMMD010000607.1, on the reverse strand, counting down.
GCGTCATGAGTACCAGAGTGGCCTACAGCCAAACCCATACCGCGACGCCAGCAGCCACTATCGCCGCTGTTGAAGTCACCGAAGAAGCGACAGCAGAAGCGCAGCCCGTTGAACTGCTCGTGCCCGAAGTGATCTCGGTCAGGCCGCACGATCCTGAGTCGTTCTTACAGGGCTTGGTGCTGCACGATGGCGTTTTCTATGAGAGCGCCGGTCAGTACGAAATCTCGAACGTGCGCGAAGTTGACCCCGAAACGGGCGAAGTGCTGCGACAGGCAGAAGCGCCGGACGAAGTATTCGCCGAAGGCTTGGCCCTCACGCCTGATGATCGCCTGATTCAAATTACGTGGCAGGAGCAGCAAGCCTTCGTTTATGACCGCGAGACCTTCGAACTGCTCGACACGTTCGAGTATGAGGGCGAGGGTTGGGGACTGTGCTACGACGACGAATCCAGCCAGCTTTACATGAGCGATGGCAGCCCGATCCTCACCATGCGTGATCCCGATACGTTCGAGCCGGGCCGCGAAATCATCGTCACCTTTGAAGGCCAGCCTGTCGAGCGCCTCAACGAACTGGAATGCGTGGGCGATTCGATCTATGCCAATGTGTGGCAAACGGATTTCATCGTGCGAATTGATAAAGAGACGGGCGTGATTACCGGAGTCATCAATGCGGCGGGACTGCTCACACCCGAAGAAATCGAAGCAGCAGGCTCGAACGGTGTGCTAAATGGCATCGCCTATGATGCCGAAAATGATGTGTTCTATATCACGGGCAAACTGTGGCCGCATCTGTTCGAGGTGCGCTTCGTAGAGTTTGAACGCCCTCAGTCGTAATTTGTAGGGGCGACACATGTGTCGCCCGTAATTGCTGCTGTAAGGGTACGATGCATCGTGCCCCTGCCGTTTCTCACCCATAAACTTCATCGCTCTCATCGTCATCTTCAAAGCCAAGCAGACCACTCATGATGACACCGCCCTCGTTGACACGCGGCAAGCGGCTGAGATAGCGCTCGGTTACGGCGACATTGGCATGGCGTAATAGCTGGCTGATCTTGTCAATCGGCGTTCCGGCTTCATGCAATGCGCCCGCCACCGAACGGCGTAAATCATGCGGCGCGACGTGCCCGATTCCGGCCATCACCGCCGACTGCCCGACGATCTCCCAGATGCCATCGGCAGTCAGTCCAAAGCGGCTGACGCGCCCGCCCTTCCACAGCCGCCGCACCAGCGGCGAGTCCAACGAGGCCGCCGTTCCCCGTGAACGCTGAATGGCCCCGCGCCAACTGGTGAGCAGACCGACCACCGGACGTGGCAGATCGACCATCGCGGTTTTCTTGCCCTTGCCATGAACCATCAACACAGCGCGATTGTTCTGTATCGACAGATCGCCCCAGCGCGCCGACGACAATTCGTCGCGCCGCAGCGCCAGCGTACATAACATCGTCATCACCAGCGCGTTACGCAGTTCTTGATTATCCGTCGTAGCGATATGCCGCGCCGCCGCCATCATGACTTTCAACTCATCCGGCGACAGCCAACGTCCCGGACGCTGACCATCTTCGGCATTCGGAGCGCGAACATTGCTCATGCCCGCGCTGGTATAGTCATCGAGCAAACCCGCTTCGGCTAACACGCTGGCAATCGTCACTAGCGCCGCCCGTGCCTGCTGAACACCCTGCCGCCCGTGCCCTTCCATCGCCAGCTTGCCGAGCCACGCCCGAAGTTGTGCCGCGCTCATGATCTGCTGCAACAGTGCCACCGACAGCGCGCTCATCCGCATGATACGCTCGTCGGTATAGGTCGGCTTGAGGCCCGCTAAGTCAACGAGATAGGTATCCAACCAGCGATAGTATGCCCGCTGCGTATGGATGCTGCTGGCCCGTCCCGGCAGCGCCGCGACGAGATTGAACGTCTCTATGCCGTTGTTATTCGACGGCACAATGCCGCCCGATTCGCGCCGCAAAATGTGCGCGCCACGATTAAAACCCTGCTGTCTCATTTGATCTACGACTCTATTCCGCTGATAACGTCCATAAATCTTGCACAAGAAACCGCTGGAAATCGTGAATTTGCTCTCTTAACCGTTCGTTTTTGGTCATTTCAGATAATGGATCAATATAGTAGACACCATCCAATTTATTCAGCGCAACGGTATATCCCAAAAAGTGATTCGATTTGAATGTAGAATTTACACCAAAAATGCTTTCGCCTCTAACTGCTCGTTGGACATCATGCAAAAATATGGCAATGACAGGAATATCCCTGCCCAAGAGTTTTGTCAACAGATACTTATCTAAGAAAACCTTGTCAATTCTATCTTTGCTGGTCGTTTTTATAGAGCCTACAACCTCGTGGGGAAAAATGAATTTAGTTTCAGACGCTATGACGGCTTTATTGCGAGAGAAAACAACATCGAGCTGATAAGGCATTTTGTAACCGGGATAATCAGGTATAGGAATATTGATCGTTCGAGGTTCGCATTCTAAACCAAGTTCCACGATAATGAGTTTTATCAACTGCTCAAATAGCTGGCCAATTCGTTTTCTTGTTTGGTTAGCATCTGCAAAAGCATCACCAATACAGCCGACAGACTGCTGAATCGTATAAATAACTTGGTTAACTTCTCTTGCCGCCACGTATTCGGCTATTCCCGCTCGATCAATCATCGCCGCTTGATATTTGCGAAGATCATCTATGAACATCATAAAGCGTTCAAATGCGCGTGTGAATACATCAACTGATGGGATGAATAAATTGCTGTTGAGAGGGCGTGTGATTTTGTGGTTATGTCCCGCGTCGTATTGATAAAACATATAGTGTGAACGCGATGGCGAGACAATCCGAGTTGGCTGTGTATCTCGGAGAAAAGAGAGAAAAGCCACTGCAATAGCTTGGTAATCCGCCAACGCTTTGAACGCCGTTCTATCACGGACGCTCACCTGCAAATCCGCCAACGTCACCTGCGTCATCGTATCGATTTCCTACGTTGTTCATTTTTCCTATCATGCTCGGCCCACTCCTCAACCGATTTATCTTCGACTTGCTGGATACGCTCAACAGCCCATTCGCAATATTGTCGGGAGATATCGCAACCTAACCATCTACGTTTCAGTTGTTCCGCAACCACAATAGTTGTGCCTGACCCTAGAAATGGATCAACAACTACATCACGGGGATTAGATGAAGCAAGGACAAACTTTCTGACTAACTCTTCTGGCTTCTGAGTAGGATGGGGCGTTTTTTCATGCATTCCATTACATGTCGTCGGAATTTCGATGACATCACGCGGTTTGGCACCCTTAGGATGTGGCTGCCATAACTGATCTTGACGTTTTCCGTTTCCATACTGACTGGTTTCGGCTTGAGGATGCTCCGGGTATTTAAGCGTATGATTGCCGTAGGGAATTCGAACCTCATCAGTGTTAAACGTAAAGTTTCTGCTTTTTCGAAAATGCAGCAAACTTTCATGGGAACGTCCCCAATCGTTGCCGAGATTTGCCTTATTCTTGTAATGCCATATAAGCCAACGGCAACCTTCGAAAAACTGAGAAGCCGGTAGCTTCAAATCCGCCAAAATCTCAGAAAAGCCACAGATATACAATGTCCCTGTCGATTTCAGAACACGAGATGCCTGCTCAATCCATGCAAGTGACCACTCCACATACTGTTTTTGGGACTCGAAAGTATCCCATTCGGCTTTCTTGAGATTGTACGGTGGATCGGCAAAGATGAGATCCACCGATTCGTCCGGTAGTGAGCGTAGCCATATTTCAGAATCCCCAATCCAAATCTGGCCATTAGGATGTGAGAAAAACAAATCACAGCCATCAGCATTCGCTTGAAAAGCATTTGTTTGGGGATGAAGCATAGCTCTCCTCATATAAAGTAATGCTTTTCAATCATACCATTTTTAAGACCTATCGCCCTAGATCGGCTCCATGCGAATCGTAAAATGACGCAATACGGGCGCTTGCCACACGATACGATGACCGCGTATCGACTCACGCTGTTCGTACAGGGCGGTAATCACTTCGGCTATGTAATCGACGTGGCTCTGCGTATACACACGGCGTGGGAACGCCAGCCGCACCAAGTCCATCGCGGCGGGTTTTTCGCTGCCATCCGGCTGCATCCCGAACATCACCGAGCCGATCTCCACGCCGCGAATACCACCGACGGTATACAGCGCATTGGCCAGCGACCACGCCGGATACTGCTCAACCGGGATATGCGGCAGCATCGAGCGCGCGTCGATATACAGCGCGTGACCGCCGGAAGGCTGTACCGTCGGCACTCCAGCGGCGTTGATCTTCTCCGCGAGGTACGCAATCGAGCGGATGCGGTAGTGTAGATAGTCGGGTTCGAGCGCTTCATATAGACCTAGTGCAATCGCTTCGAGATCATAACCCGCGAGGCCGCCATACGTCGGAAAGCCTTCGGTGAGGATCAGCAGGTTACGACAGTTCAACGCGAGATCGTCATCGTTCAGCGCGAGAAAGCCGCCGATGTTGGCCATACCGTCTTTCTTGGCGCTCATCGTGCAGCCATCGGCATAGCTGAACATCTCCCGCGCAATCTCAATCGGCGTTTTGTCGGCATAACCGTCTTCGCGGGTTTTAATGAACCAGCTATTTTCGGCGTAGCGGCAGGCGTCGATGATGAACTTGATGCCGTACTCGTGCGCGATTTCGCTGGCGGCGCGGATATTGGCCATGCTCACAGGTTGGCCGCCGCCGGAATTGTTGGTGACGGTTAGCATGACCAGTGGCACATGCTCAACGCCGACCTCTTCAATCGTGGCCCGTAGCGCGTCGAGGTCGATGTTGCCTTTGAACGGCAAAATCGTCTGCGGTTGGCGGCCTTCCGCCCTTACAAGGTCGCGGGCTTCCGCGCCCGTATGCTCGATGTTAGCGCGGGTGGTGTCGAAGTGTGTGTTGTTGGGCACGACATCGCCATTTTTCACGGCGGTGCTGAACAGAATGTGTTCGGCGGCGCGACCTTGATGCGTAGGAATGACGTGCTTGAAGCCCGTGATGTCCTTGACCGCTGCCTCGAAGCGGTAGAACGACGGCGACCCCGCATAGGACTCGTCGCTGGCGATCATCGCGCCCCACTGCCGCGACGACATCGCGCCTGTGCCGCTGTCGGTCAGCAGGTCGATCAGCACGTCGTCGGAGTGAAGCAGAAACGGGTTATAGCCTGCCGCAGCCAGCGCCTTTTCGCGTTCGTCCGGCGTGGTGAAGCGAATCGGCTCGATGGAACGAATGCGGAACGGTTCGATGATGGTCTTGGCTTTGAATGGCAGCATGATGAACTCTCAATTGGCTATGGGATGCATCTGGTTGCCGCTGATTATAGCCGTGCCATCACGCCGTAAGGATATAAGTGTCCTATAGAATCAAAAAGGGCGACACATGGCCGCCCTAATGGAATTCTTCTTGCTGATTAGCTGACCCGCTGAAAGCTGATAGCTTCTTAGTACGTCGCCATCTCCGGGTCGATCTCTTTAGCCCACGCCAGAATGCCGCCCGTCAGATTGAGCATCGGGTTCTCGTAGCCAAGTCCGCGCAGGGCCTCAATCACGTCGGCGCTGCGCTTGCCCGAACGGCACATGACGATGATTTCGCGGTCATCGGGGATCTGCGCCAGCACCGTCGCCTCACGCGGCTTACGACCAGCGAGAAGCGCGTCACGCGCCGCTTCGATGTCCGGCTTGGAGATACGCAGCGTATCGTCCAGCGCAGAGATATCGAACTCGTTGGCGTTACGCACGTCCAGCACCAGCAAATCTTCGCCTGCATCCCAACGCTGCTTGAGTTCGACAACGGTGATTTCACCCTTGCCGTGACCGTTCGCGCCGTTGCCGTTTGAACCGCCAGTCACGCCAGCAGCAACATCGGCCAGCTTGCCAAACTCGCTGTGATCGTGGGCCGGCATTCCGCAGAACTGCTCATAGTCGATCAGTTCAACCTGCTCGTGCGGAATACTGCAAACGGGGCAGTTCGGGTTCTTGCGAATTCTGATGTTGGTGAAGCTCACTTCCAGCGCATCGTACAGCAGCATCCGTCCGATCATCGGGTCGCCAATACCGAGCAGCAGCTTAATAGCTTCGGTTGCTTGCAGCATACCGATTGTCCCCGGCAGCACACCGAGAACGCCGCCTTCGGCACAGTTAGGCACGAGGCCGGGCGGCGGTGGCGACGGGAACATGCAGCGATAGCACGGGCCTTCATCTGCCCAAAAGACGCTTAACTGACCCTCGAAGCGGAAAATACTGCCGTAAACATTGGGCTTGCCCAGCTTCACACAGGCGTCATTGACCAGATAGCGCGTTGGGAAGTTATCCGTGCCGTCGATAATCACATCGTAGGGCGCAAAGATTTCGAGGGCGTTGTCGGAAAATAACGGCACGTTGTATTTATCGACCTGCACATGCGGGTTGATGTCTTTAATACGTAATTCGGCGCTGTCGAGCTTGGACATACCAAGCGTACTTTGTCCGTGAATGATCTGGCGCTGCAAGTTGCTGATCTCCACCACGTCATAATCGACGAGGCCGATGCGCCCGATTCCGGCGGCGGCTAAATACAACGCCGTCGGGCTGCCCAAACCGCCCGTGCCAATGATGAGGACACTGGCGTTCTTCAGTTTGCGCTGCCCTTCCAGCCCTACGTCGGGCAGGATGAGGTGGCGGCTGAAACGCTTGATCTCATCCGTAGAGAGATCGCCTAACGTGGTGATAATCGGAGCTACCATTCTAACCTTCTCTCTCAAGTTACACGGTTATATTCTAATTGACGCTGCCAGAGCGCCGGAAATTACGATG
>JACMMD010000606.1 GCA_014379235.1 Anaerolineae bacterium | reverse complement strand
TGTTTACGCCCTAGTTAATCGCTCCTACTTCAAGCTCTACTTTGGACTTTAGATTGAATACAAAATTCATCTCACCATTTAGAGCGAGGAACTTCCACAAGCGCTTTAGCCCGCGCTGTGAAGCAGTTCGCGCACCGCATCATCGAGCGATTTGGTTTTGCCCGCTTCCCACAGCGCCGCCATCGCATCCGGCGAGACTTCGTTTTCGAGTTCAAACAGATGCCGTTCGGCGCGGTCTATGGTGCTTTCTTCCGCTTCCGCATGATGTAGTGCCAGCGCGAACAATTCCAGCGCTTTCTCTTTGTCGCCCGCTTCCATCAGCGTCTCAGCGATTTCGACAAGGACGGTCAGTGCGTTCGCAGCCGACTCCCCTTCAAAGGCGGCGCGCAGATTCGCGTAAAGCTGGCGGCTGTCCGCGTTAGTGTCGGTGTGTTCGCTGAGGGAACCGGCCATCCCCCATTGATCGCCAATCTCGCGGGACAAAGCGAGGCTCTCCTGATAAAGCTGGCGCGCTTCTTCGTCCTCGCCCAGATCATAGGCCACATTGCCGAGACTATTCAGCGCTCGCATGATGCCGGAGCGGTCTCCAATCTTGCGATAGAGTTCGAGGCTTTCTTCATAGAAGTCTTTGGCCTGTTCGTAGTTGCCAAGCACTTCGGCCACCGAACCGAGATTGCCGCAGCAGTCCGCGATGCCCCGATCATCGTTGATGCGCCGCGAGATCGTCAGCCCTTCGGTGAATAAATACTGCGCCTCGATGTAGCCGCCCGTGCCCAGATACACCTCAGCCAAACGGCGCTGTAACGATGCCTGTCGCAGCCAGAAAACAAAAATCGTTTCGGGGTTATCATCGAACTGATAATCCGGCGGATAAAGCTCGCCGTTTAGCGTCAGCGCCCGTTCGATGTAGGTCATCGCCTCACGATACGCGCCGCTTCGCAAGGCTTGTTCGCCGGCCTGTGCTGCGTAGATCGCCTCTTTAGCCTCGTCACCAGCCTGCGCCCAATGGTAAGCCAGCGCCGACGTTTGCTCCTCAGTATCGGGGTGTGTCATCTCAATGGCTTCCGCGATTTGACGATGCAGCTTCGGGCGTTTGCTGCTGTCCAAGCCTGCGACTAACGCCTCGCGCAGTTTTTCATGCGTGAAGCGCCAATCACCCTCTTGAACATCCAGAACCGCCGCGTTCGCGCACTCGTTCAGGCACGTTTCTAAGTCAATGGTCTTATCAACAGTACGCAGCAAATCAAGGTCAAGTTGCCGTCCCGCGACAGCGGCCACTTCCAAAAATGGACGATATTGTTCAGCGACACGGCTCAAACGGCGCTGGACAATCTGCTGCACACCGCCCGCGAACACGTTTTCCGGCAGCGTCATACTGGCGATGTTATCGAGTTGTCCGGCTTCTTCCGCCAATGCCCGAACCACCTCGACCAGAAAGAAGACGTTGCCTTCGGTTTCGCGCTGCAACAGCTCGACCACTTCAGCCCGCCGCCCCGCCGCGCCAAGAATGGTTTCGCTCAGTTCCGCGATGCTCTCCGCCGTGAGACGGTTCAAGCGCAAGCTTTGCATCCCGCTCAGGCGCTGCGCCAGATCGGGCGCTTCGTCATCGCGGTAACTGCCGATCAACAGCAGCGGTAACGTCTGTGCGACACCGATCAGGCGCACCAATACCGCAAGGCTTTCATGACGCGCCCAATGTAAGTCTTCGAGGATGACGACGATAGGCTGCTGCTGACGCTGAAAAACATCTTTGATAATCGTGGCCAGACGGGTTTGGACTTCCTGCGGCTCAAGGCGCGGCGGGTCGGGAACGTCACGCCCGATCAAGCTGCTAATCTGTGGCACGAGCATTTTAAGCATACTCGCTTCGAGGTCGTCTAGCTCGATCATCAAGATCAAACGGCGCAGCGCATTACGCCATAGTTCGTAAGGGCTGCCGCCTTCGCTGACTTCTTGACCGCGCAGCACCACCGCGCCGCGAACCATCGCCAGAGTACGCAGTTCGTCTAACAGCCGCGATTTGCCGACGCCGCTTTCGCCGCCAATCAGCCACGCGCTCCCCTGCCCTGCTATCGCCTTATCCAATACTATCGTCAGCGCGGTGATTTCGGCATCGCGCCCGACCAATCGCGCCGCCTGCAAGAAACTCTCGCGGGTAGCGGCGGTCTCCAATAAGAACGGCTGGTCAACGGCTTTACTCAGATCAGCTAGCACGTCACTCGCGCTGGCATAGCGGGCCAGCGGCTCTTTGAGCAGCAGCCGTTCCAGCACATCCGCGATTTTTGGCTGAATTTCCGGCAGCCACACGTCCACTGTCATTTTGACGATCTGCGTGACCAGCCGATTGAGGTCAGTCGCATCGTAGGGATAGCGACCCGTGAACAGTTCGTAGCCCATCACGCCGACAGCATACAAATCGGCTTGTATCCCGGCTGGCTCCCCTTGAATCACTTCCGGGGCCATGTAGGTCAGCGTACCGACTGTGCCACTTGCCTGAACGCCAATAACCGACAGTCCGAAATCCAGCACCTTGACCTGTTCGCGTCCGGTATTTGCTTCGGGGATAACCAGCACATTGCTCGGTTTGAGGTCGCGGTGGATGATGCCGCGCCGATGCAGATAGGCCAGCGCTTGCAGCATTTGTACCAGCAAATTGATCTTGATAGAGGTTGGTTGGCGCTGTCCCCATTCGATCAAAGTCTCAGGGTTTTCCAGCAAGTCCATTGTGAAATAGGGGTGCTTCTCATCATCGAAGCCGTAGTCCAACACGCTGATGATGTGTGGATGCCGCAGCGATGCCAGCATTTGAAACTCATGGGCCAGCGCCAGCATCGTATCGCCGCTGTCGGTGCGCGACATAAAAGCCAGATGCTCAGTAGGCGTGGTAACGCGCTTGAGCGCCACAGGCTGCCCGGATAGGCGATCAATCGCCCGATATACCGCACCCATTCCGCCAACGCCAAGCTGCTCTTCAAGCAGATAGCGTTTGCCGATCACCACTGCTGCCATCTAACGCAGACCTGCTGTTCTGTGCTTTGCCCTTAACTTACAACGCTTTGCGCGCAGGTCAAGATTAGCCTTCTTTAATAGTCATTGCAACACGCGATGTATTCATTGTTATCTTAATTAAGGATAATAGATTTTCTCAACATTCCTTAACTCTTTGGTGGCTAACTTTGACTTTAATTGATGTAACATTAGAATGGCAGGGGAGATAAGACGGAAATTAACTGACAGGTCTGTTTCCGTGACTGGCTTCCCTGCCCCTATTTCCATACACTTTCAGCGCAGCATTCCCGTTTCACAGCCTCATCAATTTCCAATCTCCAAGCTTTAGCGGCCTCTATCCGCATCCCACAAACAGCGACTATAATGTCCAATAACACGTTACAGATGATAGTGAGTCTCATTGACATTGTTTGGAATACAACGAGTTAACGTCGTATGCCGTTAAAACGACTGTCAGGCTATGTCGGTATCGTCATTGTTGTAGCACTGATCGCGCTGCGAGTGGCGGGCGTTTCGCTGATTAGCGCCGACGATAGTTTATTGTCGAGCTTTAGCACCACATTAAGCATTTTCAGCACACGTTTCTTGGGCATCTTCATCGAGGCTGCGCCGTTCTTGCTGCTTGGCACATTCACATCAGGCTTGATCGAAGCCTTCGTCAGCCGTGAAGACATCGCTCGCTTGATCCCGCGCAATCCCATCGCGGCGACGGTATTCGGCGCGTTCATGGGCATCGTCTTTCCGGTATGCGAATGTGGCGTTGTACCTGTAGCGCGACGCCTGTTCACCAAAGGGCTGCCGATGTCGGCGGGCGTGACCTTCCTGCTGGCCGCGCCTGTTATGAATCCGGTGGTACTGGTCAGCACGTATATCGCGTTCGGCTTCGGCACAATCTTGATCGGGCGCTTTGTCATTACTGCGGTTGTGGCTATCGCCGTCGGGCTGATCTTCGCGCTCAACGCCAACCCGATTGAAGTGCTGCGGCCAACCTCACTTGCCCCTGCGATGGGCGGCTCTGGTCTGATTAATGGCGGCAATCTCATCAAACCTAAACGCCGCCCGCTCGGTGAAGGATTAGGTGCGGCGATTCAACTGGCCGCCGATGAATTTTTCGAGATGGGGCGCTACCTGATTATCGGGTCGCTGCTGGCGGCGGCGATGCAAACGCTGGTCTCTGAGGAATCGCTGCGACAGCTTGGCACGGGCCCCGTACAATCGGTGATCGTCATGCAAGCGCTGGCGTTCCTGTTGAGCGTATGTTCAACGGTAGATGCTTTTCTCGCGCTGGCCTTTGCGGGCACGTTCACCACAGGCTCGATTCTGGCATTCCTGACCTTCGGCCCGATGGTCGATATTAAGAGCACGTTGATGTTTCTCGGCGTTTTCCGGCGGCGAACAGTGGTCTATTTGATCGTGCTGCCGCTGCTGATGACCATGCTCATCGGCATCTGGACGAATTTGAACTTGAGTTTCCGCTAGGTCGATAGCTAAGGATTCGCATAGGTAGGGGCGCAGCGTGCCGCGCCCGTACACG
>JACMMD010000605.1 GCA_014379235.1 Anaerolineae bacterium | reverse complement strand
AGAATACTTCCAGCGCTGCCAATGCTCAAGATACTGCCCGCGCTGCCGATGGACAAAATGCTGCCCGTACTGCCGATATTTTTACGGCTCATAGGTTATTCCTCACTACCCGAAGCCTGTTGATGCCGAATGTCCGCCAGCAGCTTTTGTATACGTTCGCGGTCTGCCTCACTGTAGCGGTCAAATGCGGGCGGGTCTTGTGTGTAATCAGCTAAGGTATAGAAGAAATTCGAGTTTGTAAACGTAGTGCTATAAGCTGCACCAAAATCAACGCGGACAATTTCTTCGCCTTCAAGTGGAATATCAATAATCGGTAGTGGGTCGTCAGTATGAAAGGCATACAGTGTTGTAGTGCCTTCTTCCAAAGCAGGGCGAGGATCGTCTACCAAAATCATGTACGGATAAGCGTCAGGACTGCCGCCTGAATAACGCGGGAGCATATAAATAATTGGCGGGGTTTGATGTAGATAATCAATTTCTACCAGTCTTAGCCCACTTCTCAGAGTGTCAAGGCGTTTTACCATATATTGAATATGATGTGAGCCGCCCGGTTTGTTCGCGGGGGAAAGGAGTTCGATACGAGTCACGGGCCGACCTGTAGCGCTTCCTTCCACCGCCCGATAGATAACCAGTCCGGTTAAACTATCTTCTTCACTAACGGTTTCTAGCAAAGGCAGCAGCGCCGTCGGTTTTGTCGAAGCCATTGGCGCAGGTTGTTTGGGCAATCTATGGCTTCTGCTTTGGTAGATCGTTACATCGGGGCCGATAAGTTCGTGCGTATCTATTCCTGTTTCCGGTTCAAACTTATCGATTTGCAGCGATTTCTCCGAGCGAGTGAAGTAGCCGGAAGGGAGCTGAGGATTTATCGTTCGTCCAATGTCAACGATATGCTCCGAATGGAAATTCTTCCAGCCACCAGCTTCATTTTGTAGAAAGCTGTTCACATGGGCATTGATGCCGGGATATAGATTTTGCTCTGAATAAATCGACATCCTTAGTCCTTCACAAACACTAAAAGCTAACGGCTAGATGCTCACATTCGGCTGATATTCCCCAAACACGCCGCGCAATGTGTGACAGATTTCACCGAGCGTCACATCGTTTTCGACGCAGGTAATAATCAGCGGCATCAGATTATCGCTGCCACGCGCCGCCGTATCGAGGTGAGCGCGCAGTTCGCCAACTTTGTCGTTGTCACGCGCTGCGCGAATTTGCGTCAGCTTGTTACGCTGTGCGGCTTCAATCGCAGGATCGACTCGCAGGGTTTCCGGCTGAATATCTTCGTCAACCGTGAACTCGTTCATGCCGACGATGACCTGTTCTTTGCTCTCGACGGCGCGCTGATACTGGTAGGCCGCCTCTTGAATCTCGCGGTTGATGAAGCCGCGCTCTATAGCGGCTAACGCGCCGCCCATGTTGTCGATCTGTTCGATGTAGCCTTCGGCGCGTTTGACGATTTCGTCGGTGAGATGCTCGATGAGGTAGCTTCCGGCGAGGGGGTCAACGCTGTCCGCGACACCTGTTTCGTAAGCAATGATTTGCTGCGTGCGTAAAGCCACCTGCACGGCTGACTGGGTGGGTAAGGCCAGCGCCTCATCCATGCTGTTGGTGTGCAGCGATTGTGTGCCGCCGAACACTGCCGCCAATGCTTGCAGCGCCACACGCACCACATTGTTTTCGGCCTGCTGTGCCGTGAGCGTACTGCCGCCCGTTTGTGTGTGGAAACGCAGCAGCCAGCTTTTCGGGTCTTTCGCGCCGAAACGTTCACGCATGATCTTGGCCCACAGCTTGCGGGCGGCGCGGAACTTGGCGATTTCCTCAAGGAACTGGTTATGTGCGTTGAAGAAAAACGATAACTGCGGCGCGAATTCATCCACGCCTAAACCCGTATCAAGCGCGGCCTGTACATAGGCGATGCCGTTGGCCAGTGTGAACGCGACCTCTTGTACGGCGGTGCTGCCAGCCTCGCGGATGTGGTAGCCGCTGATGCTGATGGTGTTCCACTGCGGAACGTTGGTTTTACAGTAGGCGAACAGATCGGTAATCAGGCGCATCGACGGCTGCGGCGGATAGATATACGTGCCGCGTGCGATGTACTCTTTGAGGATATCGTTTTGCACCGTGCCGCGCAGCTTGGACTCTTCGACGCCCTGCCGCTTGCCCGTGATGATATACATGGCCAGCAGCACCGTCGCGGGCGCGTTGATGGTCATGCTGGTGGAAACTTTATCGAGCGGAATAGCCTCGAATAGGCGCTGCATATCGTAAATGCTGCTGATGCTCACACCGACCTTGCCGACCTCACCGAGAGCCATCGGGTCGTCGGCATCGTAGCCGATTTGCGTCGGTAGGTCGAACGCTACTGATAGCCCGCTTTGCCCCTGTTCGAGCAAGAAACGGTAGCGCGCATTGGACTCTTCGGCGCTGGCGTAACCCGCGTATTGGCGCATCGTCCAGAAGCGACTGCGATACATCGTCGGCTGAATGCCGCGTGTATAGGGATATTCGCCGGGGAAGTTGAGATCAGTGTCGGGGTCGATGTTGGCTATATCATCCGGCGTGTAAATTGGATCGAGCGGAATGCCGGACGAGGTGGTGAACTGCGGTTTGCGTTCGGGGAAACGTTTCGCGGTTGGCGCGACTTTGGTTTCCTGCCAGCGCTGTTTGGCATCGGTTGAGTTTTTCTCGGTGTCTTTCAGGGCCATCGGTGGATTCCTTCGCATGCTTTGACACGGGCGGCTCACGAGCCGCCCCTACAAATCGTTAGGCACTAGGTGTTTGAAGTGCGCTCTCCGGTACATCGACGCTCTCGAAGTTGGCGAACGTTAAATCTTTGATGTTGAGGTTCAAATTCCGGCACACATAGTCGAACAGGCGCGTGTAGCTGTCGGTATAGCGCGGTGCGCCATCGAGTTCGAGGCGTGGGAGCAGCCGTCTAATGGCATCCATATTGCCTTCAATCTCGACAAAATTGCCATAGGGCATCTCGTCCAGCACGATTTCCGCGCCATCGAGTGTGTACGTCGTGCGGTACTTTTCATAGATCATGTATGAGTAAAAACCCAGTCGATTGAGAATGGCTTCCATCGTGTCGAAATCACTGACTTCGACTTCCAGCTCGGAGCGTGAGGTTACGCCTTCCTGCACTTCGGTTTTGTCGGCTTTGTAGGTGAGGCGCACCCGTGTATCCTGTCGCAGCCGCAGCACCGAGCCAGCGCGTGAAAAGCGCCCCATGCCGTCATCATAGCGGACGTTGCGCTCGTAAATACGGGGCGCGGTCAGTTCCGCGCCAGCCGCCTCAAGGCGTTGGGCGACGGCCTGTAAATCAGATACGTAGAGCTT
>JACMMD010000604.1 GCA_014379235.1 Anaerolineae bacterium | reverse complement strand
GCGGCTGCAAGACGACAGCGATCTACGCCTCTGCAACCTCTACACCCGCGAGATCATCGACATTCCTGCGCCAGTTGAGCGTGATGGCGCGTTCGCATCGTATCCGGCGTGGTCGCCTGATGGCCAGCAGATCACATGGTCGGCCAGCTATGAGACTGGCGAACATGTCCTGATAACCTACGATCTAGCATCGAATGAGTCACGTGTGCTAGTTGACGATCTGCTGCCATCCTACCCGCGTCCGCAGGTGTTATGGGGCGAAAGCGGCATCGTCGTCGTCATCGAAAATCGCAGCGACGAAGAAGGACGTGTCGCGCCATTGTATTCGCCAACAGGCGAACTACTGGCCGATGATTTGTCGAATCATATCTACTTCGCTTTATATGCGTGGGTGACAGACGATACAGGGAAAGAATATCTGGCGCGCTACACCAATTCAGCATTTGGCGACCTCGTTGACCCCGAAACAGGCATCATCTATTTCGCGCAGGGCATCGAGATGTACAGCCCTTTAGCGCCGGACGGACTCATAGTAACCGTAACCACCAACTCTGAACAAACACAAGCGCTGGTTGAATTACCGGATGGGGAGACGTTTACCGTTTCCGATCTCGACAATGATGCGTTGAGCGACTTTGTGCCGTTCTTCTACTTCGAACCGCGCAACATCAGCATCGCGCCGACAGGTGATGCTTTCGCTATCTTCAGCCTCACCCAGTTCATCTGGCGCGATGGTACGATGACCGATGTGCCAGAAAATATCCCCGCCGCTGATGGCACAGGCGTGATCTGGGGGCCGTCGGCGTATCGCATACAGGGCGAACTGCTCAGTCCGGCGGGTTGATGGCTTAATCCCCCATGCGGCTGAACCCTTGACTGTGAAACGCTCCTATAATGGCGATATTCATGGTTAACACGGTACAAGGGACGGCACACATGCACATCGTACTCATGGCTTCCGGCACACGCGGCGACGTTCAGCCGATGATCGCACTCGGGCTGGCGCTGAAAACCGCCGGACATCACGTCCGGTTGGTGGCCGGCTCGAACTTCGTACAGTGGATTGAATCCTACGGTTTAGAAGCCTACGCCTCAATCGACATGGAAGCCGCCATGCAGAGCGAATTGGGCATCAAATGGGTCGAGGCTAAGAGCCAGTTAGACGGCATGAAGTACATGAAGGCCCTGCTCAACAGGTTGCTCGAACCCACCGTCGAGCATACCATCAATGGCACGGAAGGCGCAGATTTCATCGTCGCTGGCTTTGTGTCTGAGCCGTTTATACAGGCCATCAGCGAAAAGCGCGGCACGTCGTTCATTAGCGCGGCGCTGCAACCCTATCGCCCATCGCACAGCGGCCCCAACAGCATCCTCGCGCCGCTGCCACGCAGTCAAAACCTGCTCAATTATTGGGCCGGGCGTTTCACGCAGCGTATGACATGGAGGATTGCCGAAACCGCAACCAACGCGCTGCGCCAGAGGCTCGACTTGCCACCACATACGGCAAGTTCCTATCTGCGCTCAATCGCCCATCTACCCGCGCTGTACGCTATCAGCCCGCACGTCGTCCCACCAAGCAGCGATACGGGCGCATACACAACGGGTTACTGGTTCTTGGATGAGCCGTTCACGCCGCCGGATGATCTTGTACATTTCCTTGATGCTGGCGACGCGCCTGTTTATGTCGGCTTCGGCAGCATGTCCAGCAGCGATCCGACGCGCACACTCAGCATGGTTTCGGAAGCGCTGGCCCGCGTCGGACGGCGCGGCGTCCTTGCCAAAGGTTGGAGCGGCGCGCAAATGTTGGACGTTCCCGATCATCTGTTTGTGCTGGACAAAGCGCCACATTCATGGCTGTTCCCGCGAATGGCCGCTGTCGTCCATCATGGCGGCGCGGGCACAACCGCTGCCGGATTACGCGCAGGCAAGCCCACGCTGATCGTGCCACACATGGCCGATCAGCCATTCTGGGCGCGCCGCGTCGAGCATCTGGGCGTGGGCGTCAAGCCGCTCAATCGCCACAATCTCAGCGTTGATTCATTGGCAGCGAGCCTACAAACGCTGCTGAGTGACAAATCCATCGCAGAGCGGGCGGCGGCGCTTGGTGAAAATATCCGTGCCGAGCACGGCATAGACAACGCGGTTGAATGGCTGAACACATACCTCGCCAAACAAAAGCGATAAGCCGTTAGCCATGAAAGTCTAAATGGTATTCGTATTCAGCTAAAAGCTAACCGCTAAGAGCTATATTTAAGCTGAATTTAAGGTGGTTTGAGGCATACATAACCACAAGAAATACGAAAACCTGTACAGTATTGGTAACGAATGGACATGTGGCAGTAAGGGAAAACGATGAATCAGTTACCAAACCATGACGAAGAATTTGACGACGATAAGCCTATAGGTCGCGTACTCACCCGCCGCGAAGTGCTGCGACTTCTCGGTGGAGCAAGCGCGGCGATGGTCGCCGGAGTGGGCTTGACCCGTGTCGCCTTCGCGCAAACCGCTGTGCCAACCGTCACTTATACTGGAGCTGCCGTGCCCGCGTGTATCGTGCGTCCCGAACTGACCGAAGGCCCCTACTTCGTCGATGGGCAGTTGAACCGCT
>JACMMD010000603.1 GCA_014379235.1 Anaerolineae bacterium | reverse complement strand
GTATTGATCGTCAGCGGATGGGGCGTGGAAGCGCCTGCCATTTCCGAATCGGTTTTCGTGCTGTCGAATCCGCACGTCAATGAGGAATTGACTGTACCGCCGCGTATAAGTGTCACCGAAGCAGCACGTTTACCACATCCGTTGACTGGCGGCGAGGTGTTCGCTCTGCAAGGCTTTATCCTTTTAAGCGACAACCTTGAAGATGTGGAAGTGATTTCGAGTGCCGTGCTACCTGAAGCCGCATTTAGGGAACGCTATCTCGCCAGCGATCAATTCGCTCCCGAACCCGGACTGCTAGCAACGATGACCTACGACGCGATGAGCATAGCGCTGGCCGCGCTCGATGAAAATGTCAACCGCACTGATGTGCGAATGAGGCTTGAAGGTATAAGTTACGAAGGGCTAAATGGAACGATAACGTTTGAGAACGGTTTTTGGGCCGACGCACCGATGCATCGCTACGACTATAGTGAGGAGGCATTACTACCGATTGAATGAAACGGACAAAGTATTCGGGCTAATTACACGACCAACGTGGAAATTACTGGTACGGGGAATGATCGCTGCCTTATATATCTTTGTGATCCTATCTCTGTGCTACATCGGCTATTTCGTTATCCTCTCCGCGTTGGCGTTTACACAGGGTTCGATGTAAATCACTCTACAAATTAAGTTCTACACTCGGAACTTTTGCGTCAGCAAGAATCAAAGCGCGCAAATAGTTTTCTAAATTAGAAAAGCCCCGTTTCCGCGCTAATTCAATGATTTTATCACGCACCTCTGGTGTAATTTGTATCTCGATTTTTACTAACTGGTCAGCCATTGATTGCTCTCAGACTACTTTGACCCGTAAATCGTATCATAGAACAACGGCAGCGGGTCAACGGGCGTGTCACTGTAAGCGATTGCGTTTTGCAGATGTGCCATACACGCTTCAACTTTTGCGTCATCGTTGGCGTAAACAGTCACCAATGGCGCGCCGCGTCTCACCTTATCCCCGACCTTGACGTGAACGACCACGCCCACCGCAGGGTCAATCGAGTCGCTTTTCTTCTCACGCCCCGCGCCAAGTTCAAACGCGGCCCATGCGATTTCATCGGCGGCTAGCTGCGCGATGTAACCATCCTGTTCTGCCTCGAACGACGCGATGATATGCGCGACGGGGAGCTTATGCGGGTCATCGACCATCGACACATCGCCGCCCTGCGCCTCAACCATCTTGCGGAATGTCGTCAGTGCCACGCCGCCGTCGAGATATTCAACCAGCAGTGCTTGAACCTCGTCATCATCTGTCCACTTCGCGCCCTGCCCCGCAAGCCGCAGCATGTAGCCAGAGACGATCAGGCAGTGTTCGCGGAAATCAGCCGGGCCGCCGCCCTTGAGCGCCGCGATAGCTTCGGCTACTTCCAGCGCGTTGCCGACAGCCTCGCCAAGCGGCTGATTCATATCCGACAGGGCCGCGATCATATCGCGCCCCGCATCCACGCCGATGTCCACCATCGTCTGAGCAAGCTGGCGCGCATCATCCAAATTGGTCATGAATGCGCCGCGCCCAACCTTCACATCCAGCACCACGCCGTTCGCCCCCGCCGCGATTTTCTTGCTCATGATGCTGCTGGCGATGAGCGGCAGACTCGGCACAGTGGACGTTACATCACGCAAGGCATAGAGTTTGCCATCCGCCGGAGCAAGCTCGCCGCTTTGACCGGCCAGCACAATGCCATTGCGCGCCGCCAATGCACGAAACTCCTCACCGGAGAGATTGACCCGATAGCCCGCAATCGCTTCCAGTTTATCGAGTGTTCCGCCGGAAAAGCCCAGCCCACGCCCGCTCATCTTGGCAACCGGAACGCCGCACGATGCCACTAATGGCAGCACCACCAGCGATGTTTTGTCGCCAACGCCGCCCGACGAATGTTTATCGACGGAGTATTCGATGATGTCGGATAGGTCGAGCGTATCGCCTGAATAAGCCATCGCCAGCGTGAGGTTTACGGTTTCCTCGCGGGACATGCCGTTGAGGTAAATCGCCATCAGCAGCGCCGCCGCCTGATAGTCCGGCAGATTACCGCGTGTATAGCTGGTGATGAACCAGTCGATTTCTTCTTTGGAGAGCGCTTGCCCATCGCGCTTGTGGGCGATTACATCAATTGCGCGCATAATATATCCCTCTGATATACGCAAACTTTAACACGCTTATTATCTGATTCGCAATGTCCACAAGAAGCAGCGCCGCTACTTGTGTTATAATCCGCCTTCATTGTTCAAGGCTTATTATCCAAACAGCGCCTAGCCGCGAAGCCTAACGCCTTAGTGTAAAGGATAACCCGCAGATGAGCACCAGCAGCCAACCTCGCGCCACCGCACCCCGAACACGCCCCGAACAGCGGCAAAAGACCAGCAATCAACGCCCGGTTCTCGTGGTGATCGCTATCATCACCATTGCTGTAATCGCCGCCGTCGTCGCAATTGTCTTATCAAATAACCCGCAGGGCGCGGTGATCGACTATACCGCCATTCCGCAATCGCGCACGGACGACGGCGCGTTTGTGCTTGGCAACCCTGATGCGCCCGTGACGATTGTCGAGTTCGCGGACTTCACTTGCCCGCACTGCCAGGAGTATCACGAGACGGTTTCGCGCTTCATCAATGAATATGTGGCCACCGGCAAGGCCAAATTCGAGTATCGCATGTATCCGATTGTTGACCCCGCTTTTGCTGAGTATGCCGCGCAAATTGCCGAGTGCGGCGCAGAAGTGAAACCCAACGGCGGCTTCTGGGAAGCGCACGATACTCTGTTCCAGTTGGGCAGCAGTGGACGTTTATCCGATACCACCACCCGTCAAGTTGCAGACCGCATGGGCGTCGACTACAGC
>JACMMD010000602.1 GCA_014379235.1 Anaerolineae bacterium | reverse complement strand
TGGTGATGACTGCACCCGAAAAGTCAGCAGAGCTTTTAAATTCCAATTCACAATCGGGGTGTGTTTTGGCGTATCCTTCTATAGCGACTTTCAACTCGGCATAGATTCTGTCGAAATCTTCGGTTTTGGTCATGTCCATTAGTAACGGTTTAATTCCAAAGCCCGATACTAAGAAGCAGGTATATCGTTTTTTCGCAACGGACATAATGATTCCCGGAATATAGACATCTACGCTAATAGAGTACCGACGATAGTAACGTAATGCAATTAGATATATTTAGTAGACGAACTAAGCGCTTGTCCGATATTACCCGATTCGGTGCCCTGTCTCACCATCGAAGTACAGCGCGTTCGTCGGGTCGAGCGTACAGTAGACCGTTTCGCCCGCGCTGATACGCTGCTCGGACGAGAGGTATGGCACCGTCAGCGCCCAATGTTCGCCCGCTAAATGAACCTCGATCAGTTGGTAACGCTCCGCGAAAAACGGCGTAACGCCGTCCACAACAGCCGGTGTAATGCCCGCTGTATCTTTGCTGTGTAAGTGGATTCCATCGGGGCGAATACCCAGCATCACCGCCGAACCTTCCGCCAGATCGCCACGTATCGCAAAGCCGCCGAAGTTCTCGCCCCACCAGCGCCCGCCGCGAACCTTGCCGCTAAACAAATTGATCGTTGGGGTGCCGATGAACGTGGCCACAAATACGTTAATCGGGTTGTCGTAAAGCTGCTGGTATGTGCCGACCTGTTCCAGCCGACCCGCCCGCATGACCGCCACTCGATGCGACAGCGCTACCGCTTCGCTCTGGTCGTGCGTCACATACACCGCCGTCACTGGAAATTCGTTCAACAAGCGTTTGAGTTCCCCGCGAGACTCAGTTCGCAGCTTGGCATCAATGTTGGCGAAAGGCTCATCAAATAACAAAATTCGCAGGTCACGCGCCAGCGCCCGCGCAATCGCTACGCGCTGCTGTTCCCCACCGGAAAGCTGCGACGGACGCCGCGCCAATAGTTGATCTAAGCCGATTCCGGTGATTTTCGAGATACGCAGCAGGCGCTCCGGCACTTCATGTTCACGCCGACGCAAGCTCAAGAAGAAACCCACCGAACGCCGCGCTTCCCAATGGGGTATCAAAGCGTTGTCTTGAAACACCATGCCGATACCACGCTCTGAAAGCGGCACTTGCTCGATGTCCACATTATCGTAGAGGATGTGGCCGCTGTCCGGTTTGAGCAAACCCGCGATCAGCCGCAGAAGGGTTGATTTGCCACAGCCTGATGGGCCAAGCACCGCCAACACATCGCCGGATATGATCTTAAGCGAGACGTTATCCACTGCTTGGGTCGCATCAGCCGTGCCGACGCCGATAACCGTCTCACGCTGAAAAGACTTGCTAATATGGTCGAGGGTGATGGTCGTCACGCCGACGCGCTCCTAATTGTTGTATCGTCGCTGTGCGCCTAAGTGTCGCTTTTCTCTGGCGCACGAGCTTCAGCAATCGTGGTATAAGCGTCTTCCAACTGAGCGACAAAACGGTAACGCCGCGCCTGTTCGGGATATAGATGCTTGAACACTTCATACCATACGCGCATGACCGTATTTGCGCCGACGACTACCGTCAGCGCGGAATTCTGATGGTACTCAGTCGTTTCGAAAGCAACCGTCTTGAACAGGGACGACACACTCTTGGGCAGCATGTGAATAGCGTGTACGTCGATAATGCAATCTATGCGATGATCGACTTCTGCTCGCAGTTGTTGTTCTTGATAGCGCTGTCGATGAAATTCGCTGATCGTCCATGGCCCAGAATAGTTCCAGCGAATGATCGTTTTCGCGTCATCGTCCCATCCTACCGTAATCGGCATTTGCCCTGTCCAACATAGTCGTAACTGCGCTGCCCCATTATAGTTCTGGCGTTCAGCTTTACGCACTTATTTTTCAAATCGCTTTGTACAGAAGCCTTCACTTGTCAACCGCGCCAATTCCCACTACGATTAGGAACAATTTCACCCATTAACCAGAGGTAAGCGATATGGATGCGATTGATCTGCGAAGTGATACCGTTACATGGCCGACGCCTGAAATGCGCGAGGCAATGGCTAACGCTGCTGTCGGTGATGACGTGTGGGGCGATGACCCGACGGTATTGCAGCTTGAAGCCGACGCTGCCGCCATGCTCGGCAAAGAGGCCGCAGTCTTCGTATCCAGCGGCACTCAGGGCAACCTGATCGCGGTCATGACCCATGCTGGACGCGGCGATGAAGTCATTCTTGGCAAGCAGTCGCACACTTTCCGCTATGAACAAGGCGGCATCGCCTCATTAGCGGGCGCTAATCCCAACACGCTCGAAGTACAGCCCGATGGTACGCTCGACCTTGATGAAATTCGCGCTGCCATCCGCGCCACTGATGACGACCATTACCCCTACACGCGCTTGATCTGCCTCGAAAACACGCAGGGCAGCGTTGGCGGTATTCCAGTCTCAGCGGCTTATACCGCGCAAGTAGGCGACATCGCCCGCGCCAACAATCTCAAACTGCACATCGATGGTGCGCGCTTCTTCAATGCGGCAGCCGCGCTGAACACATCCGTGAGCGAACTGGCTGGCCCGGCTGACAGCGTGACCTTCTGCCTGTCGAAAGGGCTGTGCGCTCCGGTTGGCTCGATATTGGTCGGCTCACACGAATTTATCACCAGAGCGCGGCGCAATCGCAAACTGCTCGGCGGCTCGATGCGTCAGGTGGGCGTACTGGCGGCGGCGGGCTTGATCTCGCTGCACAAGATGAGCAAACGCCTGCACGAAGATCACGCCAATGCGAGAGTGTTGGCCGAAGGGCTGGCACAAATCAGTTATTTCAACATTGACCTGAGCCGCGTCCAAACGAACATGGTGTTCTTCGAACTCAAGCCGGACGCGCCGCTCGCCGCAGACGAGTTAAGTGCGCGCCTGAAAGCCGAACACAACATCCTTTTGGCTGCGATGTATGGCAGCAAATTCCGCGCCGTGACGCATTATTGGATTACGCGCGAACGGGTTGAATATACGCTGTCCGCGCTGCGTTCTCTGCTTGTGCCCGAAGCCGCGTCGCAGCGTGTTACCGCGATGGGAGACTAGCCGAAGCGCCGGAATACGACTATGTATTCTTCTTATTCACCTGACGAGAATCCTGACGACATCGAATACGCTGACGATGACGAATCGCTTGAAGTAGAGAGCGACTCCGGCGGTGATATAACGCCGCGTGGGCCGGTAGCTTATCGCGGCGCTGCCAATGACCCTGCCTTCGGCTATCTAATCGCGCTGGCCCTCAGTATCGGTCTGACAGCGCTGCCCAACAGCGCTGACTTGCGCTATACATTGGCGTGGAGTGTGCTGGCGCTGTTCGGTGTGCTGGC
>JACMMD010000601.1 GCA_014379235.1 Anaerolineae bacterium | reverse complement strand
TCTTCTTCGAGTTCTTTATCTTCAACTCGGTGCTGGACACAGGTGCGCTGAACTATATCGGCGCAGTCGTGTTGATCGGCGCAGGCCTAGTGCTGCGGTTCCGCGAAAACATCCCCTTCTTCGGCTCGGAAAAATCCAAGCGCAAGAACACCGAGAACTTTCTCTAAAACCCCACACACGAAGGGCGCATAACAGTAAAAAACCTGCGCCCTTCGTCGTTTTTCCTCAACGTTCTTGTTGCCAGTGAGAACCTGCATCCTGCTATAATATCCATACTTACGGGGTTACTGCCCTTATCGTTGGTTTGACGATTATTCTATGGTTACGGCTGTTTTCTCGCATCAAATATCTCCTCGTTTGGAATTTTGCAGCCGCTTTGGTGAACGGATAAAGGTCGCCGCAATATGAATCGTTTGCCCGCCCGAAACCCCGTCACGCTTTCCTCGTCGGGTGATGACCCGTTTCCTGCGCCGCGTAGTCCCTTACAGCGCTACGGTGTTGCACTGCTGGCGGTAGCCGCCGCGATGGCCCTTTCGCTGCTGTTCCACGATACATTCAGCGCCTACCCAACAGCGATATTCTTTTTTGCCCTCGTCGTGAGCGTGACCTATGGCGGTCTTGGGCCGGGGCTGTTGGTGACTGCGATCAGCCTGCCGTTCATCAATTACTTTTTTCTTGAACCTTATTTCATATTCAAATTCAACCTCTCGACCTTGATCGGGCTTTCGATTTTTACGCTGGCGGCGTTCATCATGGCTTTGGCTTACGATGCGCGCCAACGAGCCGAAGCAGCACAGCGCGAGTCTAGAAAGCAGTTCGAGGTCATCCTACAAGGCGTGGTCGATGGTATCACCGTCCAATCGCTGACGGGCAACCTGACCTACGCCAACGCCGCCGCCGCCCGTATGACAAATTTTCCATCTGCCGAAGCGCTGGTCGCCGCGCCGATGATCGAAATCCTGCGCGACTTTGACGTGATGGATGAAGCAGGCGATCCCCTCACGCCCGAAAAATTCCCCAACAGCCTCGCTTTTCAGGGCATCGCCGCGCAAACCGTCGTGTGTTTCCGCACCATCAGCACCGGAGTCGAACGCTGGTCAATCCTGAAATCGACACCCGTGTTCGATGAACAGGGCAAGGTCTATCAGTCCGTCAATCTTTTTCAAGATATCACCGCACTCAAGCAAGCACAGCAGGCCGCGTTCGACCAGCGCGAACAACTGCGCGTCACATTAGCCAGCATCGGTGACGGCGTGATCGCTACCGATACTTTAGGCAAAGTGACCTTCATCAACGACGTTGCGTCCAAGCTCACGGGTTGGTCAGAAAGCGAGGCTGTCGGGCAAGATGTGGAGAACATCTTTCACATCGTCAACGAAGACACCCGCGAAGCAGTCGAAAACCCGATTCGCCGTGTACTGGTTGAAGGCATCATCGTTGGCTTGGCCAATCATACGGTGCTGATCGCCAAAGACGGCAAAGAGATACCCATTGACGACAGCGGCGCACCGATCAAAAATGGGCAAGGCAGCATCATCGGCGTGGTGTTGGTCTTTCGAGACATTACCGAGCGCAAACAGGCCGACGACGCGCTGCGTAACAAGGAAGAAGAACTGCGCGAATTTCTAGAGAACGCCGTCACCGCACTCCATTGGGTGGGGCCAGATGGCACGATATTATGGGCGAACCGCGCCGAACTCGACCTATTGGGCTACACATCCGAAGAATATATCGGGCATCACATCGCTGAATTTCATGCTGACATCGATGTAATCACCGACATTCTGGACTGCCTCACGCGGGGCGAAAAGATCCAGAGCTACGATGCGCGTCTGCGCCGTAAAGATGGCGCAATTAGGCATGTGTTGATTGATTCCAATGTTATGTTCAAAAACGGCCAGTTCAGCCATACGCGCTGCTTCACACGGGACATCACAGACCGCGTACTGGCAGAAGAACGTTATAAGCTGCTGGCGGAAGCCCTGCCGCAGTTCGTCTGGATCGGGCCGACAGAAGGCTCGGCGGAGTTCTGCAACCGCTTCTGGTACGAGTACACCGGCCTCAGTGTCGAGCAAACATTGGGCACAGGCTGGACGGATGTGCTGCACCCCGCCGATCATGCACGGATGCAGCAGCGCTGGGAGCAAGCGTCGGAAGCAGGCACGGACTATGAACTGGAGCTGCGTTTTCGGCGCGGCAGTGACGGCCAGTATCGCTGGCATCTGGCGCGCATTTTCCCGCTCCACGATGCGGCGGGCCGCATCTACAAATGGCTCGGCACAGCCACCGACATTCACGAGCACAAAGAGGCGCAGGTCGAACTGCAAGCCGCGCACGGACAGGTCGTTGACATTCTAGAGAGTATCAGTGACGCCTTTTATACGCTGGATGAGGACTGGCGCTTCACCTACGTCAACCGCCGCGCCGAACAGGTGTGGAGTCGCCAGCGCGAAACCTTGATAGGCAAAAGTATCTGGGACGAGTTCCCCGAAACGGTGGACGCTTACCCGTATCAACAGCTTCAGCGTGTCGCCCAAGAGCGCCAACCGCTCGAATTTGAAAGCCTATCGCCTGTCCGACAAACGTGGATTGAGATTACGGTTTATCCGGGCGAAAAGGGCCTCTCGGTTTACTTCCGCGATATTCACGAGCGCAAACAAGCCCAACAGCGCGCCGCTGTGCTGCAAGAGATCACCGCTGAACTTTCGAGCGCGGTCACGCTCGATCAAGTGGCGGAAGTCGTAGTCAGCAAAGGGGTTGCGGCGCTGGGCGGACATATCGGCACGATCATGCTGTTGAGCGAAGATGGTCAAACGCTCGAACTTTTATCCACACGCGGCGCGACGGAAGAAACCGTCAACGCTTATCGGCGCTTCCCAATAGAGTTCAAATCGCCTATCTCCGACGCGGCGCGCACTGGTCTGCCTCTGTGGATTGAAAC
>JACMMD010000600.1 GCA_014379235.1 Anaerolineae bacterium | reverse complement strand
GTGCTGGATTAGTTTCAAGGCAAAGTAAGATGGCGTGAACCTGTCCCTGATAGAGATAGCTCAACGCACTGTAACCGACTGTGTTGATGAAAAGCTCGGCTAGCAGGTGCTGCTCTAAGAAACCCGGTGCAGGTGGGATAATAAACGCAAATGAGGGGCGTTCGTTTGGCTTGATAGCGGGGACTTGTTCGACAACGCTGGCCAAAAAACGCTGCTGCGCGTGCGCCACATCGACAAAAGCCTGCTGTTGATTGAGAAGCCTGACCACTGCCAGAAGCGTGAGGATGCTGATGAAAGCCGTAAAAAGCCAGTTCTTCAGTGACGGCCACGGTATGTTCTGGCGGAGAACATCGCTGATGACCACGAAAAAAAGCGCTGCTCCTACAGGCGTAAAAAAGTGAAGTCGCCATGTGTCGTTGCGGTATGGCGTGGGTAGAAAGATGACAATACCTAAGCCGACCACAATAACAGCCATTAGCAGCAAAGCAGCGCTTCGGCGCAAGTCTAGGCCGCGAACCGATGTCTTCTGAAGATAGAGCCAGATTGTTGCGCCAACCACAATCGCGGCGATGATGCCAAGTGCCAGATACAGATCGACGTGAAGCTGCTCAAAACCTGTTCGCCAGCCAACCCAGAAAACCTGTTTCATGGCCGCAAGTCCCGCGCTGAACATCTCATCAATCTGAGGAGCGCGTGACAGGGCATCGACTTCTGAACGAAGGTAAAACTCGACACCATCGGCATACAAAAAGAGCAGGCGGCTTAGATGCAGAGCGGGCGCAATAGTCCAGCCAAGCGTTGCAAGGATAACGGCTCTGTCGATTCGCTTTGCGACGAAGATCAACAGCAGCGGCGTAAGCATGATGAGCGCTAATCCGGCCTCGTATGTGCCGAGACTCAAGATTAAAGCGGCCCATATAGCAAGCAATGTGGCGCGGCGCGGCTGCCGCCAATGTTCGAGCAAGAAATAAACGGCAATCAAGTAGTACAGCACCGCTGCATGGACGTGCATTGTTCGCAGCGTCATGAGACCGTCGTTGGCAGGATAAAGGATAAATAGGATTCCGGCAGCAAGGGAGAGCGCCGCGTTGTTGGTAAGCCGCCTAATCAGTAGAAAGAACAGTATTCCTTTTGCCCAGAATAGGGCAGCATGTACGATATTGAAGCCGACGAAAGAGTCGGGTGTTATCCAGTTGGCGAGGTAATGAGGCAGCATTTCAAACGGACGAATGATTAACTCGCGTGAGAAGGCAAGGCTCGGCGTACCTTCAATAAATGCCCTGACAATCCATTCCTCTAGAATGCCCGTGAACTTAAAGCCAAACGGCAGCCACAATAAAATGACGACGATCAATATGCAAAGGCTGGCCGGGAGTATGCTCCGAAGATCGCTCAAAAGCTGACGCTTTATCGGCGCGGCGCTCAAATGAATCAGTGCATAAGAGGCCGCAGCAGTTAAGATCACCATGCTGATCGCGCTGACGGTGAGCAGCAATTCATTTTGTAAGGATGACTGAACCGCCACAAGATTGGTGACCGCGCCAACCTGAATAACGAGGATTGCGCCTAGCCCTAAGATCGTCACTGCTACAATCAGGCGGTCAATATGGCGTAGACTTGACGGATTCTTAAGCAAGATGTTGGACGCGGGCTGACTGATGGTATCCTCTTTCACGTTAGCGATGGCGCTGGCGGGAGCGCAAAGCAAGGAATAACTTTGCAACGATTTGTTGATGGTGTCAATTCTCGTGCTGAACGTTGGTCGGTTGTCGCGTTCGCAGTTGGAATCGCGGTATTCGCTTTTGCTATTGGACTGCTATCAGACCGTCCGTACAGCATCGACGTTGACGAATTGGGCCTCAGAAATCCGATCTATATGTACTTGCATTATGGTCAGATGACCGGCCCTGTTTATTACCAATTCACGCATATGACCACCCACCCACCAACGGCCTATTTAATGGTCGCTTGGCTGATGCAGCTTGGAATACCACTCTTTTATGCCGAAGCGATACCCGTTTTGGCGCTTCTTACGTTAGCGTTGGCGCTTATCGCACAAGGGCGCTTTCCTACTCATATCAAGCTAGGGTTGATGTTCGGCGCATTCACTGGCGGGATGATTGCCCATACCGATTACTTTGAACTGCGGGCTGATAGTGATCTGGCGATGACGTGGTTCACGGGACTCATCGCGCTGGAAAACGCCCGCCTTGACGGTTGGAATACGAAGAAACTATTTCTAGGCAGTTTCCTGCTGACACTGGCATCCGGTTTACATTATTTCGGCTTCATCGCTTTTGTCGGTGTTGTTGTGTATATGATCTGGGTTTATCGAGCGTTGGGCTTCGCAGCCGCAAAGGGCAAGATTCGGGCAATGATCGCTGGCGGTTGCCTGTTTGGAGTGCCCTTTCTCTTCCTTTTTATCATTCCGAACTGGCCTCATATTGTCGCCAACATTCAGGCCGCGAGTGGAAACAGCACACTCGCTGATGGTGTTCAACTCTACTTCGCTCAATATGATTCCTTGCTCAAGCAAGCTGATTGGACGCACACTTTCGGCGGGGTACTGGCTTTTCCGTTGCTCTACTTTCATGTTCCATTGTGTATTGTCGCTCTGCTGTTGTTGTTTCGTATCCCGGCGACCCGTGGTATTGCGCTCGGCGGTGCGCCGTTGGTGCTGCTGGTTTTTCTTTCGGCACACAAACAAGAACATTATCTCGTCCCGGAGTTCATGCTATATTTTTCGGGCATACTCATCAGCTTGCTTGCACTGGTTGTGAAGGTCATCGCTCGATTTCCCACACTGAACCGCTCAAAATTTGGCGTTCCCGCTGTGATAGGAGTGTTAAGCGTTGGTGTGTTTTTGAGTGTTCCTTCGTCCCTGGTAACGCATGTGTCGCTTGAACCCCACTTTGACGAGATGGATATTGCCCGCGCCGCTGCGAGAGAAGTGCTAGGGACAGAGGCACTGGTTGGCGGGCGAAGTGGGCTGTGGTACATCAGCGGGGCAACTCACTGGTATGATGTTTCGCGTGATCTAGTATGGAACGCGAACCCGATTGTCGATGGTGATCTGCGGGGCTATTTTGCGCGGTTTGACGCGATGGCGGAATACGTTCACATGAGCGATGTCACCGTCAATCAACTCAACAAATCGTTGTCGTCGTGGTATGTGGATGGCACGCTTCAACTACGCGGTTTCTATTTTGGTCAAAATCATCCGCATATCTCGTATTTGCTGTTCAGTGTCGATCAAGCTGCGCCATTGATTGGGTATGGTTTGCGCGAGGATCAACTCTATCGACTTGAAGAAGTTGATACCGGAGATTACGTACTAGCGACGATGGTTTGCCCCATCGGCAGGTTGAACGAATCGACCTTCACGCCAGAGTTTTCGAGCGTGCTGTATCTTCCCGG
>JACMMD010000599.1 GCA_014379235.1 Anaerolineae bacterium | reverse complement strand
TACATCTCGCACCGCATGGATGAGATTGGTAAATTGGCAAATCGTGTCACGGTATTACGAGACGGCCAGCGCGTCGGGACATTCCCAGCGAAAGAAGTGAGCACCGAGGATGTGGTGCGGTTGATGGTCGGACGCGATCTGCTGACAGTAGACAAAACACACTCGAAACCCCAATTTAGGCCGCCTGAAGGCGAACCGCCATTGCTAGACGTGCGCGGGCTTTCGCGCTTAGGGGTGCTTCACGACATCACATTCTCGCTCAAACAAGGGGAGATTCTAGGCTTGGCGGGATTGATCGGCAGCGGCAGGTCTGAAATCGCAAGAGCGCTGATCGGCATCGACCCTATCGACGCGGGTGAATTCCGCATCGACGGCAAGGTGCCGAGGCTATCCAGCCCCAGTGCGGCGCTAAAGGCGGGTCTAGTGCTCGTGCCGGAAGACCGGCATATACAGGGTTTGATGATGCGCCACACCGTCGAGCAAAATATTGTACTGCCCCTACTCCGCCAGAATTCGCAGTGGGGGATCGTAGACACCCGCGCATGCCGCCGCATTGCGCTTGAGGCGGTGGAGCAATTGCGTATCGTGCCGCCGGACGTGACTAAGACGGTCCGCTTCCTGAGCGGCGGCAACCAGCAGAAGGTGGTGTTGGCAAAGTGGCTGGCTGGGAAGCCGAAGATTCTTATCCTTGACGAACCGACGGTTGGCATCGATGTAGGCTCAAAGGCGGAAATTCACCAGCTTATTCGCAACCTCGCAGATAGCGGCATCGGTATCTTGCTGATCTCGTCGGACATGCCGGAGATCATTGCGTTGAGCCACCGTATGCTGGTGATGCATGATGGCAGGATTCATGGCGAGTTTTCACAGGAAGAAGTGACCGAAGAAAAAATTATGGCGAAGATTATGGAGCAAATTATGGCGAGGAGAGAGAAAAAGACTTCATGATTTCTGAAACAAGCAAACAAGAACCAGAAGCACAAAGAGAAAGAAATTACGGCTCGGCATGGGCGGTTACACGAACGCGCCTGCGCCAGTGGATGGTGTACCTTGCGCTGATCGTTCTGATGGTCGCCTTTGCGTTTGCCAGCCCTCAGTTTCTTACCGTATCGAATATTCTGAATATCGCTAAACAAACGGCAGTCGTTTCAATCATTGGGTTTGCGATGACGTTTGTACTGACAGCCGGGGAGATTGACCTATCCATCGGCGCGGTGATGGCTTTATCCAGTGTGGTGGCTTCGTTCGTTCTGCGCGACGGAGGAAACTGGGTTGTCGCCAGCGTGGCAGGGCTGGTAACCGGGGCGCTGTTCGGACTGCTCAACGGGCTGTTGACGACGCGGGCGAAGATTCCATCTTTTTTGGTGACGCTTGGCAGTATGGGAATCGCACGCGGCATCGCTCTAACGATCACGGGCACCCTGACGATTGTGTTCATCAACGACCCGTTCACCGAGTTCTGGGGCGCGGGCGATATCGGCCCGATCCCGACGATGGTAATCTGGATGGGAATTGTATTTGTCACCACCTACTTCCTCTACAAGCACACGATTATTGGCCGTTTCGTGCAGGCGACAGGCGGTAACCTGACGGCTGCGCGATTCTCCGGTGTGAACACGGACGCAATTAAGCTGTTTACGCTTGTCATTAGCGGTTTAGCGGCGGGTCTCGGCGGCCTGCTGACGACAGCGCGTCTTTACGCGGGTCGCCCCTACGTTGGTGAGGGTCTTGAACTCGACGTGATTGCTGCTGTGATTCTCGGTGGCACGAGCCTATTCGGGGGCAAGGGCACAATCGTCGGTACGCTTGTCGGCGCGTTCCTCATTGGCGTGCTCAACAACGGGCTAATCCTGTTAGGTATTGGCACGAACGTCCAAGTGATTATCAAAGGGGTCATCATCATCGCGGCGGTTTTCTTTGCCGAAAAGACATCTTAACCGACGCCGCAAACAAGCTGGGTGAATAAAGCCATCTGAGGGAAGGAGATAGACGAGGAAAGAAACCTTGAATGTTTTCTAGGCAGATTGAACCATTTTTGGATACTGTATTTGTACTATAGGAGAACTTCACATGAAAAGGGTTTTACGCAGACGGTACTTAATAACGGTGCTGCCGATCATTGCGCTGATGCTGCTCCAACTGGTGACGCTGTACGGCTCATCGGCGCAGGAAGTAACGCCAGAGGCAGAAGCAGTCATATGTTCAGGTGAGCTGCCAATTGTGGGCACAGGGCCAAATGGCGAAACAGCGACACCGCTGGCCGATCTTGCGCTTACGGAAGAGGATGAGGCGACGATCCGCGCAGGAGACTTCAACGCGGCGATTGCCATGCACTACCTCGGCGACGACTGGCCGCAGTTACAGGTGCAAGGTATTACGGACACGCTGGCGGAATACGGCATCGAAGTGATTGCGGTCACCGACGGTGAGCAGCAGGCGGAAAAACAGATCGCGGACATCGAAAGCCTGATTGAGCTTCAACCGGACGTTATTTTCACCATTCCTGTCGATAATGACGCGCTTGCCAACGTGACCCAACAAATCTCGGATAGCGGCATTCAACTGGTGCTGATCGACAGTATGCCCACGGGCCTCGAACCGGGCGTAGATTATCTGGGACTGGGCGCGTCCGACAACTATGCCATTGGCGCATCTGCCGCTGAAATTATCGTGGAGGAATTGGGTGGACAGGGCAAGGTTGCCGTCCTACGCTGGGGCTATCACGTTTTCCAGACCGAGCAGCGCCGCTTAGGAGCGCTGGAAACGTTCGCCCAATATCCCGATATCGAAATCGTGTTCGATGAGGATGTCAACTCAGTGGAAGAATCGGCAACCACCTGTGAAAATTTACTGACGCGCAATCCCGACATCAATGCGTTTTGGACGGCATGGGATGGCATGGGCACTGCATGTACGCAGGCAGTGAGCGGCATGAGTCGTGACGATGTGGTGGTCACCTCGGTAGACTTGAGCCGCAACTCCGGCTTCTGGATCGCCAGAGGATCGCAGTTCAGGGGCACAGCGGCACAACATCCCTATGATCAAGGCGTAGCTGAGGCGATGATCGCGCTGTACGCATTCGCCGGGAAGGAGCCTCCCCGCTACGTAGTTGTACCGGGACGAACGGTTACGCGCTCCAATGTGGTGTGTGCGATGGACGCGGTTTTCCATGAATCCCCTGACCAAGAATTCATTGACTTAGCCGGACCGCAGGAATAGGTCTTGCAGGGGGCGCGATTGTTCCAAGATCGCGCCCCTAACCTCGACTAATCAAGACAGTTCCTATTGTCAATCTACCGTAGAAGTTCGATGTTTCTATTGGTCTTTATCTTAAATTACATTAGCATGCACGCTTCATCATTGATAATATCCACATACACGGCGGGTATTTGGGCCGCGGGATGCTATCATGTGTGCCGTCGGTGGACGTGCTGGAGATGTCGGCTTATCGCTGACAGTGGCGAGTGGGTCAGTGCATTGAGCGCGGCTGTAGAGATCGTGCCGGTTCCGATCGGCGATGCCACGCATAAATCGTGTTGCTGGTCACCATCACACTCCGGGCAACCTGCTCAGGATGTTGACCCAAGTGCAGCAGTCGAATGGCGATGGCCCGCTGCCGCACCTCTGGGTGCGGTGAAGTGTTGATGGCTTGCTCAAGCTCAGCAAGCTGTTCGTCTGTCAGGGTATAGTCAATTCGTCTGCTCATGCCCCATTAGTCTACCTCGCTGTTGACCGACTTTTGACCACTGGCTTAAGTGAAGTCTCGAAAGAAATCGTGGAAAGAGTTAAGCTGGGTGAATGCCAACACTCAATCCACTCCAACTCAGCGACGAAGAACGCCAACAAATAGACGCAATCATTGCCCATGACAAGCATCCGGAAGCAGTGAACCGGCCGATGGCCTTGCGACTGCTATCGCAAGGGCAGCATCCCGCCACGATTGAGGACATGATGCTGATGACGGAGAATACCAT
>JACMMD010000598.1 GCA_014379235.1 Anaerolineae bacterium | reverse complement strand
GGTTCAGAAGCATACCGACGACGCTACCAAAGACCCTGACAAAGGGCCGCAAATCCCGGTGGAGCGCGAAGAAGTGCCGATGGATGCTCCGCCTGAACCGACGCCGAAAGAAGATGCAGGAGTTGGACGCCAACCCGGTGGTGTCGAGCCTGCGCCCGATACCAATCGTCCTGATGCACCTTCGCCGGAAACGCCGCCTTCGGCAAAATCCGAATCGCGCAGGCGTGAAAAGGCTGCACCACCACCTTCTAATCCGTCTGGAACCGTGACCGCATCAACCTCAACCACTGACGTGAATATAGCGCCCGCAGGTGAGGACGATATCCAGACGCGCTCTGATGCGATTGCCTCGTCGGCCACGCCCGCCCAAGCCGCCGCTGTTGTGCCTGCTGGTGCGCCGCCGACGGAAAACATCAACATCAATGCTGGAATGGATGATGCGGACGCTGGTGAAATCGGTGGCCGGTCTATGGAAACCACTTCGGCTAGTTCCGCGCCGACGATTGGCGGTGCGGACGATCTGACTAGGATTGACGGTATCGGCTTGAAGATGGCGACGGCGTTGAAAAGCGCCGGAATCGACACATTCAGCGCACTGGCTGCTGCCGATCAAGATACCTTACGCGCCGCAATAAAAGCTGCCGGGATGCGCTTTGCACCGACCATGCCAACGTGGATGGAGCAAGCGAGCTATGCGGCGCGTGGCGATTGGGCGGGGTTGCAGACGTTCATCGAGTCGATACGTAGTCGCAGTTAATAAAACCGCATGATTGGGGAAACGAAAACAGCCACCTTTACAGGTGGCTGTTTTCGTTTGTTGGTGATTGTTTTAGACGCCCGGTGTTTCGAGCTGTTCTTCTTCAACAGGTTCGAGTGCGAGGTTGCCTTCGCTGTCCACCGAGACACGCACGATGCTGGCGATTTGGAACTTGCCTGCAAGGATACCGTCGGAAAGCACATCCTCGATCTCGTTCTGAATGAGGCGGCGCAGAGGGCGCGCACCGTATTCAGGATCGTAGCCGCGATCCGCAATCCACTCGAGCGCGGCTTCGTTTGGCTCAAGCGTGATGGCGTGTTCGATCAGGCGTTCCTGAACCTTGCTCAGTTCGAGATCGACAATCTGCTTGATCTCGTCTCTGGTCAGCGAACGGAACACCACAGTCGCATCAACACGGTTGAGGAACTCAGGACGGAAGGCGCGCCGCAGCTGCTCCATCACGTTCTTTCGCATCTCGGCATATTCGTGCTTCTGCTCGGCGGTTTCGTCCTTGGGGATGGTGAAGCCGAAGTTCGGGCCACGCTTGATAACGTCCGCGCCGATGTTGCTGGTCATGACTATAATCGTGTTGCGGAAGTCTACACGGCGCCCACGCGCATCCGTCAGCGTACCCTCTTCCATCACCTGCAAAAGCATGTTGAAGGCTTCGGGGTGGGCTTTTTCGATTTCGTCAAAGACCACAATACTGTACGGACGGCGGCGAATAGCTTCGGTCAATTGACCGGCATCTTCGTAGCCGACGTAGCCGGGAGGCGCACCGACCAAACGCGCCACCGAGTGCCGCTCCATGAATTCGCTCATGTCAAGCTGCACGAGGGCTTCTTCGCTGCCAAACAGGAATTCGGCCAGCGTCTTGGTCAGTTCGGTCTTGCCGACACCCGTCGGGCCAAGGAACATGAACGAACCGATGGGGCGGCGCGGGTCTTTGAGACCAGCGCGGGCACGACGGACGGCTTTGCTGATCGCTTCAACCGCCTCTTCCTGCCCGATGATGCGCTCATGCATCACTTTTTCCATCTCCATCAGGCGCGCACTTTCCTCGCCTGCGATGCGCGTCACTGGGATGCCCGTCCACATCGCCACCACTTCGGCGATGTCTTCCGCACTTAGGCGCGGTTGTTGGGTTTCTTCGTTCCAATTGGATTTCAGCGCGCCCAGTGTTTCACGTAAGGTGTCGCGCTGATTGTTCAAGCGGGTGACTTCGGTCTTGTCGCTTTTGTCTTCTTCGAGCAGTTGCAGGTCATCTTCGATTTGGCGCAGTTCCATTTCGGCCTTGCGTACTTGAGCCGCTTCGGGACTCTTGTACATTCGCAGCCGCGCCGATGCTTCGTCAATCAGGTCAATGGCCTTGTCCGGCAGGAAGCGATCCGGCACGTAGCGCGCAGATAAGTGCGCGGCGGCCTCGATGGCTTCGTCGGTGATCTCGACGTTATGATGCTCTTGATAAGGGATTTTGATGCCCTGTAGAATTTCGATGGTTTCTTCTATCGAAGGCTCGCCGACCATGATTTGCTGGAAACGTCGTTCCAGCGCCGCGTCGCTTTCGATGTGCTTGCGGTACTCGTCCAACGTGGTCGCGCCGATACATTGCAGTTCGCCCCGAGATAACGCTGGCTTGAGGATGTTGGCCGCGTCTACGCTGCTGCCCGCCGAACCCGCGCCCACCAGCATATGCACTTCGTCAATGAAGAGGATGCTGTCGGACTGCTTGAGTTCTTCGATCACGCGCTTGAGGCGTTCCTCAAATTGACCGCGATACATCGTGCCTGCCACCAGCGAACCGACGTCCAATTGCAGCACGCGCTTATTCAGCAGCGGCTTGGGCGTTTCGCCGTTGACGATACGCTGCGCCAGCCCCTCAACGATGGCCGTCTTACCAACGCCCGGTTCGCCGATGAGGGCAGGGTTATTCTTACGACGACGGCTCAACACCTGAATCACACGCTCGATTTCCATCTCACGTCCGACTACAGGGTCAAGTTTGCCTTCCTGCGCGAGCGCAGTGAGGTCGGTTGCAAGCTGATCTACTAACGGCGTTTTGCCCTCATGTTTACCGCCGGGCCGCCGACGGTTTGGTTCCTCATTTGACGGGTTCAATTGTACCGGGCTTTCTTGCAATACGCGCCGCGTCTGGCGACGCACTTCTTCCGGGCTGACTCCCAAACGCTTGAGAATATCTATCGCTACCCCTTCAGACTGGCGCACCAGCCCAAGCAGTAGATGTTCAGTCCCGATGTAGTGATGACCCATCCGGCGGGCTTCATCGACTGCCAGTTCCAGCACACGCTTGGTTCCGGGCGATAGGTCTAACTGTGTGGTGGTTGTGCGGGCCGAAGCGCGTGTCATGCGCTCGACCAATTCTTCGACCCGGCGTTGTTCCAGACCGAGGTCGCGCAGCACTCTACCCGCTACACCACCTTCTTCGCGCAGCAGCCCCAACAATAGATGCTCAGTTCCAATGTAGTTGTGCTGAAGTCGTTCGGCCTCTTCTTGAGCCAAACTCAGCACGCGCCGCGCCCGTTGGGTAAAGCGCTCCATTTTATTCGGCACGGTTCATTTACCTCCGGCGCCCATGACGCTGTTTGACAACGCCACACTATTCAATTTCCGACGAATACAACAAAACGGCGTCCAATAAATCCCAACTTATCACAATTATAACAGCACACTTGCCTTCGTATATCCCCAAACACATCAATGATTCATTAGAACGGATAAACCAAAAACAAGGGTTGTGTTACATCCCACGCGAAGCGCAGCATATAAACCCCTGTTCTTAAACTGACTAACGAACTGGATTGGTCGAGGGATTAATGAAACAGGCGATCAGAAGCCGTTGGCTTAGTTCGTATCGGCTTCTTCCTCACCGGAAACATCGCTTTCAACATCCGGCGCTGCGCCATCATCGACACCCTCTGTAACCTGTGCGGCGGTTGCCTCGATGTCTTCGTCCATAACTTCGTCGTAGGTGTCCTCCATCGTGCCGTCGTATCGTTCTTCCGACGTGCTGCCGCTGTCGCCCTCTTCGTCCATCTGGGCTTCTGCGGCAAAGCGGCTGAGGTCACTGTCAAGATATTCGGCAGAGTTGACCGCCTTCAAACTGAGACCGAGACGACGGTCTTTGATGTCCATTTTGACGATACGCAGCGTCATGATGTCGCCTTCGTTGACGACTTCACGCGGATGTTTGACGCGCTGATCGGATAGTTCCGAGATGTGAATCAGCCCTTCGACTTCGGGCACATCCACCAATTGAGCGAACGCGCCGAACTTGGTGAGCTTGGTCACGCGCCCGCGCACCAACTGTCCCACTTCAAAGTCGATGGCTACTGCATCCCACGGGTCGCGCTCCAAGCGGCGCATACTGAGGCCGATGCGCTTCTGGTTGCGGTCTACGCTGATGATCTCGACCTGCACTTCTTGTCCAACCGCGAGCATCTCACGCGGGTGAGTCAGGTGCTTCCACGAGAGTTCGGTGAGATGTACCAGACCTTCCGCGCCGCCAACATCGACAAACGCGCCGAAGTCTTCAAGGCTAACCACGCGCCCGGTGCGGATTTCACCGACGCCCAGTTCACCGACGAGGGCTTCTTTACGCTTCTCACGCGCTTCACGCGAGGCGGCCCGCTCCGATAAAATCAGGCGGTTGCGGGCGCGGTCAACTTCCATCACCTTGACGGCAATTGCTTCATTGACCATGCCGCCCCAGCGTTCCTCTGGCGTTTGGCCTTCGAGGGCGCGGCGGCGATCCATGCTTAATTGGCTCTGGGGTACGAACCCGCGCACACGGCCAAAGCGGACGATCAGCCCGCCTTTGTTATACCCTGCGACGCGGCTCTCGTAGACTTCCTGCGATTCGCGGTAGCGTTCGGCATCGCGCCAGTCCATTTCTTCGACGGCGCGGTTGACCGATACTATCGTATCGCCGTTGGGGTCGCGCTGCTGAATGACGAACACAGGCACGGTCACGCCGACGGCCAGCTCTTCGACCATCTTGCGGCTCATGCGTTCGAGTTCGCGTCCGGGAATGACGCCGCGCAAACCGTCACCAAGATCAACGACGACATGGCTGACGGCAGTTTCAATAACGGTAGCCGCTTCAATAATCTCACCGCGCTGCGGACGCTTGCTGCCAGGTTTCTCCGATTGTGCAGCTTGCGGCTCGGATAGCGCTGGTGGTGCAGTTTGCGCCTCATCCTGACTCGTCGGGAGAGCGGCTTCTTCGGTGTCCACAGCGCTGATTTCTTCGCCAAAGTCGCCAAAGTCAGAAGTCTCTTCGGGCGCTTCGTCAGGCTCGTCTACGTCTGACTCCGGCTCGTCCGCAGTCTCGGCAAACATAGCCGCTAGCACCTCATCGGCAGCAATGGCTTCGACGCTGCGTCCCGACATTGATGGAACATCCGCCGGAGAAACCTCTGCGTTTTCTTCTGCCTGCGAGTGTGATGGCTCGGCGACTGGTGAACCCGATTCAAGTTCTTCGGGCGCTCCCAATCCGGGCTGATCGGAGTTCATAAAAAATTGCCTCTCCCGCACAAGTGGGTACAGGGTACATTATACCTAGAGGGCACGGAACTGGCAAACAAGAATCGAATAATATTGTCGAGGCGAACATATGAGGTTTACGTCTCAAACTTATCACAAGCCAATGTTGATGTAATGCATTGATGAATATGGGTAAGGAGAACCAGTAGGAGCAGGTCTTAATCTCGCTCCTACTCTTAGTGATGGACTGCATGTCGCATAGGGCGACCTAGCGGGTCGCCCCTACAAATTACACCCTGAACATGCGCGGCTTGTTATTCCTGCTCGATGTCTTCTTCAACGACGCTGTAATCCGCCGGATAACTCGCACCGTTCTGCTGCGTGTAGTCTTCCTCTTGCTCTTGATGGAAGTCGGTGCTGTGGTCGTGCTCGAACACCAACCGGCCATCGGTCTCGTCAATGACGATCATATCACCGCGCCGGAACTCGCCCTTAAGCAGTTGGGTACTCAACGGGTTTTCGACAAAACGCTGGAGCGTTCGGCGCAGTGGCCGCGCTCCAAACTGTGGGTCGAAGCCACGAGCAGCAACCCACTGCCGCGCCCGTTCGGTCAGAGTTACGATCAGACCGGCGTCTTCTAGACGGACGGAAATCTCGCGCATTTGTATTTCAACAATGCGCTCGACCTCTTCCAGCGACAGCGTTTTGAAGATGATGACTTCATCAATACGGTTC
This sequence comes from Anaerolineae bacterium, assembly GCA_014379235.1. Lineage (GTDB taxonomy): Bacteria > Chloroflexota > Anaerolineae > Aggregatilineales > Phototrophicaceae > JACMMD01. Next base: position 12,973 of record JACMMD010000598.1, on the reverse strand, counting down.
AGGAATTCGGGGCGGAAGGTGTCGCGCATGGCCTTTTCGATCTTCTGATGATCGGCCACCGCCTGAGCGTCGTCCGCTTGCACGAAGCCCAGCGCACCGCTGCGCCGTGCAAACTCCGTACCGAGATTGCTAGTCATGATGATGATTGTGTTGCGGAAATCCACCACGCGCCCTTGACCATCGGTCAGGCGGCCATCTTCGAGGATTTGCAGCAGCGCGTTCCACACGTCGGGATGCGCCTTCTCGATCTCGTCAAACAGCACCACACGATAGGGGCGGCGGCGTACCGCTTCGGTGAGCTGACCGCCGTCTTCGTAGCCCACATATCCCGGCGGCGCGCCGAACAAACGGCTGGCCGTGTGCTGTTCGCGGTATTCGCTCATATCAATGCGAATCAGCGCTTCTTCATCGTCAAAAAGATACTCCGCCAGCGCTTTCGCCAGTTCGGTTTTGCCGACGCCGCTTGCGCCTAAGAAGATGAACGAGCCAATCGGACGTTTCGGGTCTTTCAGGCCGCTGCGCGCACGACGAATCGCATCGGACAACGCTTCAACGCCGCGATCTTGGCCGATGACGCGCTCATGCAGGGCATCTTCCATTCGCAGCAGCTTTTCGCTCTCGGTCTCCAACACCTGATTGACGGGGATGCCCGTCCATTGCGCCACCACCGAGGCGATGTCTTCGGGGTCTACTACTTCATCGAGCGTATGCTCACGCTGCCATTGGCCACGTTCGCGCTCGTAGTCTTCTTCCATCTGCAAACGGCGCATCTTATATTCCGCCGCCTGCTCGTACTCGCGGGCCATACCAGCGGCTTCTTCGTCTGCCTTCAGCCGCGTAATCATGTCCTTGAGTTCTTTGAGTTCCGGCGGCATCGAGTACAGCGCCACGCGCAGGCTGGCCGCCGCTTCGTCCAACAGGTCAATGGCCTTATCGGGCAGCTTGCGGTCAGTGACATAGCGATCTGCCAGACGAGCCGCCGCTACCACTGCCTCATCACTGATGCTGACCTTGTGATGCGCCTCATAGCGATCACGCAGGCCGTAGAGCATGTCGATAGTATCTTCGACGCTCGGCTCTTCCACGAACACAGGCGCGAAACGACGGTCTAGCGCGCTGTCTTTCTCGATGTAGTTGCGATACTCATCGAGCGTGGTCGCGCCGATACATTGCAGTTCCCCACGCGCCAACGCTGGCTTCATCATATTGCCCGCATCCAACGCGCCTTGAGCCGCGCCTGCGCCGACGACCTGATGCAGTTCGTCAATGAACAGGATGATCTCGCCCGCAGCGCGCTGTACTTCGTCAATCGAGGTCTTGAGGCGCTCTTCAAATTCGCCCCTGAAGCGGCTGCCCGCCAGCATCCCGCCTAAGTCTAAGCTCATGACGCGCTTGCCTTGCAGAATTTCCGGCACGTCGCCGTTAGCAATCTTCTGCGCCAAGCCTTCGACAATAGCCGTCTTACCCACGCCAGCCTCACCAATCAGCACCGGATTGTTCTTGGTGCGGCGGCTGAGGACTTGAATCACGCGCAGGATTTCGCTGTCGCGCCCGATTACCGGATCGAGCTTGCCTTCCATGGCCATGCGTGTGAGGTCGCGGCTGTATTTCTCAAGCGTGCGGTAGCGCGTTTCGGATTGGGGATCGGTCACACGCTGGCCGCCGCGAACATCTTTCACAGCGTCGTTCACCCGTTCGCGGGTGATGCCAGCGTCGGTGAGAAGTTTGGCGACGGCGGTAGTCCGCTCGCTGAGGATCGCCAAAAAGATGTGTTCGGTAGAAATGTACTCGTCATGCAGGCGGTTGGCCTCTTCATTGGAGAGGTCGATAATCCGCTTCACTCGCGGAGTGATGAACACCTGACCCGTGCCGCCGCCGTAGATGGACGCTTTCGGGCTGGCGCGCAAAATCTGGTCGAGGCGCGTCCGCATGGCGGTGATGTCCACGCCGAGCCGCTCTAAAATCTGCGGGATAACGCCGTCCGTTTGTTCCAGCAGGGCCAATAAAATGTGTTCAGTATCGACTTGATTGTGTCCGTAGCGCTGCAAGATTTCATAGGCTCTCGCCGCAGCGTCTTGGGCGCGCTCCGTGAAACGTTCAAAACGCATCATCTCAGTATTGTCCTTGCGACTATCGATGTACGATGTCAGTTACGAAAACTCTCTTGGTTTTGCAGGCAAAAGATTGCGGGCAAAAAGAGAGGGATAGGGAATAGAAAATAATTCCCCATGATTTTAGTATAGGCCCATCCTCGTAAATATTGTATTTGCGCGGCGTTGCCGAAATCTAAAAGTCTATGCCGCTATTTGAAAACAGTTACTCTGGTAGGGGCGAACCTATGTGTTCGCCCAATTTGGGCAGACACACAGGTTTGCCCCTACAAAATGCTCACTAATCGAGATATTCAAATGGTCTCTAAGCCGCTATCAAGTCTGCAAAATCTTTTGCACATCGAGCGCGATGAAGCCCACCAGCATCGCCAGCGCGACTACCGCCACGCCTAAATAGCGCCAGCGATAGCGATAGCCGATTTTCCAGAAGCGCCGCAAACTATAGACGATCAAGCCAATCGCCAATAGGTTCACCGCGAACGAGATCGGCAGGGCGGCTTCGGTGGCCACGCCCACCAATGGCAGCACGAACGGCAAAATCACGTACTGCAAAATGCAGCGCACACCCGAAAACAACAGCGAAAAACCAAAAGCGCGTTCCGCCCGGTTGCTGAGTAGAGCATTGTCGACATTGACCGGACGCGGCGGCGCTGGCACTTCTTCAATCCACAGTAGGCGGCCCATGAAACGGTCTGCTGACATCTTTGACGCTTGCATACATTAACCCTTACCCGAGTTGGCCGGTGCTGGTGCGGCGGATTCCGGCGCGCTTCATTTCTTTTTCTTCCTGATCGAGTATCTTGTTGAGCATGTCGAACACCGCCGCTTCATCGTTTTTCAACAGCCGCGAACGGTTGACGTAGGTTTTGCGGAGTTCGTCGATAATCGACCACGGGCTTTCGCCACGAATGCCGATTTTGTGGTTGACCATCACGCCGCCCATCGCCAACGGCAGATAGATGTAGCTCACGTTGGAGTCGCCTTGACCGATCATCCATGTCAGCAGGCGGTTGGTGTAGCTCACACGGTCAGCCTGATTGCCGACATTGCCTTTGACGATGGGTTCAATCATGCGGTAGGCCATCATCATAGCGTCATAAACTGCCGCTTCCAGCAGATATTCGACCACTAGATCGCCCTTATCCCATTCTTCGATTTTAGGGTCGTGCAGCAAAATCTGGCACAGCGTCGAAAACCAGATGGTGTCTCTCACGTCGAGCTTGTCGGCCCGCTGGGCCAGCCCATCCAGTGTATAGACGATCATCTTGGTGATGGCCCGTGCCTCAGCGGGACTCAAGGTTAATCCGCCGCGTGTGTAACGGTCTTCTACCGCGAACAGCACGGCGGGCAAAATCTTATCCTGCGTGAATGTCGAGGCAACACGGCGCGCATCCGGCGCTTTTTCCTGAACGCGACGGCGTTCCTCGTTCATTTCTTCGCGCCTCCACAGGATGTCATAGCGCGGCTTGAGTTCGTGTTCTTGAAAGGGCATGGCTTTGGCCGCGATGTCGAAGTAGGTCGTCAGAATATCCGCCGAACCGTGCCACAACTCCGCCGAAAACTCGACTTCCTTCAACACCTGAAATTTGATCGGGGATAGCTTCATCAGCGTTGGCGGCGCGCCACCACTGGCCAGACGAACCGCTCGACCTTCCGGTGCGCGATAGCGTACTGCCACGCGAACCGGATAATCCGCTCCCGGCGGCGTGGGTGACAATGCCAGAATCGGTATCCTCAGCGCGCTTACTTCGCCTGCGTCCATGTTGAAAGCGAACGAGGTTTTGGGTGCGTCGAACACCGCCGGACGCCCTTCCGCATTTTCAATCGGAAGCTGTACGGCGACTTGAACTTTCATAGTTTGATCGACCATATTTTGCAGCACCAGCACCAACTCGGCAGGCTGGTTCAAGTATGAACGGCGCGGGAACACACCGAGCGCACATTGCAGCTTGTCGATGTTGACTCGCGCACCACCTGTAATCGCGCCAAGGACATCGGGATACATCGGTTCAATTGCCATCGTCCACTCCTTGAAAAGCGGTTCGCTTTTAGCCGTTAGCTTTCTAAGAGGTTCGCGTAACCTAACGGCTAATGACTTTTACAGCCCTAGCCCATATTTCGCTAGGGCGCGGTCAATGATCCCACGCGCCATGTTGAAAACGAGTTCGTTATCTTCGCCGCGCTCCGCATCACGCTGGTAGATCAACTGCGCGATTGCGCCAAGCATCTCATTCAGATTTTCGTCTGGCATGATGATCTGGTCGAACACCAGCACGCCGCCCAACACCAGCGGCAGATACACCCGTGTAAAATCCAGCGGGCCGCCATCTGCCAGCGAGTGAACAAGCTGTTCGGCATACTGTTTCATCTCGGCATCGCTGCCGAGATTTTCGCCCGTTGAGGCCATGACCTGCTTGAACGCATAGCCCACCGCGTCGCGCAGCAGGTTATCGTAGGCTTCGCCCGTCAATACACGGACGGGCTGTTCTGCGAAACGTTCATCACGGGCCAGCGCACGCAGCATCGACCCCGCCCAACTTGGCAGGCTGTGAGTTCGCAGCAGCCCTTTCAAATCTTCCGATTCGAGGAACAGCGACACGTCGTAAGTCCCGGCCATCAGCGGGCCGTGGCCGGTTTCTCGCGGTGAGCTGAACTCAATGATGAGGGTTAGCAGCTTGGCGATGACCGCCGCCTCAGCAGGCAGCAGTGGATAGCCCGCCCCCTCGAAGCGTTTTTGCGTTTCGACCAGTAGAGGCGTAAGAACTTTGCGCCGCCGCAATTGGGGTAGAACGGTTTCGCCAAACAGCTTGCCATAACGTTGAATGAGCAGCGAATCGTCCTGTTGATCGCGCAGAGTCCATAAACTTACCCAATCCGCTTGCAGATCAGACAGCTTACCAATCGTGCCGGACATGACGGTGAGGTTGGTTTCGACGATGGTTTTCAGTCCAAGCCGCGACTTCACCGAAAAGTTCAGCTTCTTGAGTTCTGCTAGCTTTTCTTGTATTTCCGGTGTCAGGCTCTCGACATCGACCTCGCCACCGCCATGCGCGCTGCGAACCCGTCCCGGTTTGCCTAACGGTTTGACTTCGATTTGGACACCGACTTTATAGCCTTCTCCCGGCGCGGTATCTGCCGCGCAAATCACGGGCAAGCCGACATAGCCCACTTCGCCCGCATGAAGGCCGATGACAAGGCGGTTGACCTTCGTCTTGAACCTGTCTTTCTGTTTCTTGGCATCGTATTCGGGCAGGCTGAGAATCATCGTTAAATCGACGTTCGCGTCTGAGGCATTTTGAGCGAGGACTACCACTTCAAACGGGCGTCCGGCGCGAACGATGCGCGGACGCGAAGCCAACGCCACCTGTACGACACCGACACTAAAGCGTTCTCCGCCAGTTAGGTAGCCGAGGATGTCCGGGTAATTAACGTTTTTGTCCGCCAAGATAATTTCTCATCAAACCAACTGAACGTATTTTCTGCACTCAATGTTACACTTTCTAACCCGATCTCACAAATGGTTGAAAAGTACAGAGTATGGAGTACAAAGTGCTAGGAGCTAAGGACTATAGCCTGAAAGCTGACAAGCTAATCAGCTATGAGCGTAAATACGATGCGCCGTTCACGTCGATGATGCCGCCTGTGAGGAACTCCGCGCCCGTCGATGCCAGAAACAGCACCGCATAGGCCACTTCTTCGGGCTTGGCAACCCGTCCGAGCGGGCTTTGTGCGCGAACCGCATCGCCGTTGGGGCCTTCGAGTGTTTCTGTCGCCATATCGGTTTCGACCCATCCCGGCGCGACGACTGCCACATAAATCTTGTGCGGTGCAAGCGCGACTGCCAGCGATTGACTCATGGCGTTCAGTCCGGCCTTACTCGCGCCGTAAGCGGGGGCGGTTGGTTCGCCGCGAAATGCCCCGCGTGACGAGATGTTGATGATGCGCCCGCCGCCGTTTGGGATCATGTGCTGTGCCGCGCAGAACATCGCGTTGGCCGCGCCGACGAGATTCGTCCCTAACGTATTTCCCCATGCTTTTTGCCACTGGTCGTAATCCACCTTAGCGATAGGATGCTCAATATAGACACCCGCGTTGTTTACCAAGATGTCCAGCTTGCCAGCGCTGTCAATGACGGCGTTCATCATGCGGGATGTAGCCTGCGCGTTCGCAAGATTGGCTTTCACAATGACATGCGGCCCGCCGGAGAGCATCAATTTGGTTTTGTCGGCTGCGTCTCGGTTGCGATGATAATGAATGGCCACATGCGCTCCACGTTCGGCAAACTGACGCGCAATCTCGCGCCCGATGCCCCGTGATGCGCCTGTCACCAGTACGACTTTTCCCGTGAAATCCATGTCCATTTGTCTACCCTGATAAGCCAGCCCGTTCGATGCCGATTAAGCCTGAGATGAATGTGCCGCCTGCGTATTGTTGCAGCAGATGCCGCAGATCATCCAACGCGGATTGTACGTCGGTGCGCCCGTTGGGATGCTGCGCTTCGACGGTGAAGATGGCGTCCGTCGTGGATTCACGGGCGGCGCTCTCGTCGCTTTGCCGCCAGCACCAGCGCCGTGCGATGCCTAAGCCGGTCTCGTCGGAGAAAACCACTTCGCCCGCTTCGGGATGATCGACTTCGGACTGGTCGAGGTTGGTGAATCGCTCTGAGCCGTTGGCAAAATGTACCGTGATAGGGCCGCTGATCGCCTGCACATCGACCACCGCGACAGGCAGCGCATAACGAATGCTGACGAGATTGCCAATATCCACCAGCAGATTGATGCTTGGAATGTCGCCTTTTTTGGTCAGGCGGCGTAACAGCGCTTCCGCCGCGCTGCGATACTGCGTCGGCTCGACCCCGAAGGCGCGAAAGGTCGAACGCCACGCCGACAGCGATTCGATCTCGCTTAACGGTTTGCTGCCGATGCTGGCAATGACGGCCTGCTGTTCCGCTTGGTAAGCGGCCAATAGATCGTCAGGTGTGGGGCCGTTGTGCATCCCCCGCGCCAGAATAACGCCGCCTGTCACCGCCGGGAAGCGCGCTAAAATGTCAGGATGATACTGAAAGGTCATGGTCATCATAAACGCCTATCTCATATGTAGGGGCGTGATATATCACGCCCCTACCAATTTATTCTAAAGGGTAGAGTGCTTTAACGCGCTGGCCAAACACGGGTGGACTGATGGATGAACAGGAAATAGATCGCTAGCAGACCGCTGTAGACCAACACAGCGATGTAAAGCCACAGGCTAACCATCAGATGCGGCTGCACCGCTCCTAGAAAGGTGATGAAGGGCACGATCAATACCAGATCGTAAACGAGAAAGCTCCACAACTGAGCGCGGGCCGCTGGCCAATCGGGACGCAGCAGCGCGTACAGAAAGTAGAAGGCGTCACCAACAAATATCCAGCCGATCAGCACCGACGTTTCCGGCTTGAGCGGCCACGGCATGATGTTGGGCGTTTTGAGAATCAGCGCGCCGCCGACCAAAATAAGGACGACGGTGAATAGGGTAAATGAGTAGCGCACGACCATCGGTGTCTGTTGTGAATGCGATATTGGCGGACGGGGTGACCAGAAGAACAGGCATAAATTCAAGATGGCGATGATGCCTGCGCCGATGCCATAGAGGATGTATGACGTTCCATCAGGCGGCTTGAATGTGAACAGAAAGATAGCGATGCCGCCCATCATCACGACGAGATTGAGCGCTCCGGCGGGCAGCGCCGCCCATTCGCGGCGCAGTCCAACCCACAAAACAGCGATGCTGATGGCGGCCAAAATCGACCCCCAGAAGAGGTGCGTCATACGGCCATCGGGCCATGGCCAGAAGCCCGCCGCCCAACTCATGTCGAAGGCCAGCCCAATCGCTATAACGGAATTAATTAGTCCGGCGATAATCAGTAGAACCCGTGCGGCACGTTCCACAACGATTCCTTTTCAATGTTCTCCGAAGCCTGCACCTTCATCCCGATTGTAGTCACAAACCATTTCTACGAAAGTGCAAGCCGCGATGCAGCTTCGGTAATGCTTTCGGGAATAAATCGTGTTATCCTTTCAAATAGTTTTGAATGGTTGATGATTTCACGGCAGTTGTGAGCAAAAGGAGTAATCATGACGACAACACTACCCCCGCGCAGCGAGATCGCGCCGGAGCATATGTGGAACGCGGAGAGCGTGTTTGCGACTCCGGCGGATTGGCAGGCAGCATACCAGCAGGTGATCGACAGCCTGCCTGATTTGGAGCGCTTCAAGGGACATTTGGGCGACGGCCCGGCCATGTTAGCCGAGTGGCTCGAAGCCTATCAAGACCTGTATTTGCGCGCTGGTCATGTGGCCATGTACGCCTTATTCGAGCAAGCGGTGGATACGGCCAATCAGGAATCGGTGGCGCGGGCAGGGCAGGCGCAGGGGATGTTCGGGCGCGTGTTTGCCACGATTGCTTTTGCCGAGCCGGAAATTCTGGCGCTCGGTGAGGAAACGCTGCGCCGCTGGCTGCGAGATGAACCGCGACTGGGGATCTACGAGCATTACATTGACGACCTGTTTCGCAAGCAGGCGCACGTCCGCTCCGCCGACGTTGAAGAAGTGCTTGGTATGGCGACTGATCCATTCGGCGCGATTGAAAACACCATGAACATGCTGACCAACTCCGACATGGTATTCAAGCCTGCGACCTCGCAAAGTGGCGAGGCTGTGGTGCTTGGACAGGGGACAATCGGTACTCTGCTTGGCGACCCTGACCGCGAAATTCGGCGCACGGCATGGGAGAATTATGCCGATACCTACCTCGCGTTCAAGAACACACTGGCCAGCAATTTGGGCACGACGATCAAGCGCGATGTATTCATGTCGCGGGCGCGCCGCTATCCCTCGTCGCTAGAGGCGGCGCTGTTCGCCAGCAACATCCCGGTAGAGGTCTTTCATAATCTGATCGACACCTACAAGCGGCATATCCCGACGTGGCATAAATACTGGGCGATTCGGCGGCGCGCACTTGGCGTGGATCGACTGGAACCCTATGACATCTGGGCCCCGCTCACGAAGAAGCGGCAGCAGGTTTCTTACGAGCAGTCGGTGGATTGGATTTGCGAGGGACTAGCCCCGCTTGGCGAGAACTACGTAAACACGCTGCGTCGCGGCAGCCTGCAAGATCGTTGGGTGGACATCTATCCGAACGCGGGCAAACAGCAGGGCGCGTTTTCGTTCGGCTGGCACGGCACGTACCCGTTTATCTTGATGAGCTACGACGATACCGATCTTCGCAGTATGAGTACGCTGGCGCACGAACTCGGTCACTCAATGCACTCGTACCTGTCGTGGCAGACTCAGCCGCCGATGTATGGCGATTATTCGATCTTCGTGGCCGAAGTTGCCTCGAACTTCAATCAGGCGATGGTGCGCGCCAAGCTGATGGAAACGCAGTCTGACCCCGATTTCCAATTGGCGCTCATCGAAGAAGCGATGGATAACATCCACCGTTACTTCTTCATCATGCCGACGCTGGCGCGCTTTGAACTCGAAGTTCACCAGCGCGAGGAACGCGGCGAAGGGTTGACCGCCGACAGCATGAATGACCTCATGGCCGACCTGTTCGCCGAGGGTTATGGCAGCGAACTCCATGTAGATCGCCCGCGTGTGGGTATTACGTGGGCACAGTTCCCGCACTTGTATGCCAATTACTACGTCTTCCAGTATGCGACGGGCATCTCGGCGGCTCATGCGCTGGCGGCGAAGATTCGCGCTGGCAATGCTGGCGCGGCGGATAACTATCTGGCTTTCCTGAGTACAGGCGGCTCGATGTACCCGATTGACGCGCTCAAGCTGGCGGGTGTCGATATGACCACGCCGGAAGCTGTCGAGGAGACGTTCGCAGTGCTGGCGGACATCGTTGATCGGTTGGATAAGCTGACACAGTAGAGACGTTGTAGGGGCGTTCAACTGAACGCCCAATCGTTTCAGAGGGCAGGTCTCAGACCTGCCCCTACACATACACAAATTGTAGGGGCGCACCTATGTGTGCGCCCAAAGGCAGGGGCAAACACGCAGGTTTGCCCCTACTGGCACGGCCCCACGAGCGCGACTTCGTTCGGGTTCACCCAACCGGATGACACGCCATCATAGCTGGCGACGCTGATCCAGCCGTTATCTGCCCGGCCAAACACGGCCATTTGATATTCGCTGCCCAATGCACCCACGACAGGGAATTCAGGACCGGGGCCGCCGTAAATGTTCAACACACCAACCAACGGGCGAATGCTGCATACTTGCGATGCTTGTAACTGCGCGGCGGGGTCAGCATTGGCGGTGCAGTTGCCCTCGACGGTGACGACGGTTTCCGCGACGTAGCCGACTTCGGTTGGCGAGATGTTCGTGCCATACCAGCCGTTGTTGTACTCGAACGGCACGAGGTACAGGCCGGGATTGAGCAGCGCGATCACCGGGAAATCACCGCCCGGCCCGGTGCGAACGTTCACAGGGTCGCCGCTGTTGGGCGTAACGAGGCAGGGCGCAACACCGCTGATACTCGCATCCGCATAACCGACGACGCGGTAATCGAGCATCACGCTGCCGCCGGGATTGCTGCCGCTGGCGGGCGGGATACCAACCGGAGTGAGCGCGTTATCAACCGTGTCAGCTTCTTCGGTGACTTGCGGAGCGATGTCGGCGGGTAGGTTGGTCGGCGGGGCGCTAACTGTCGGCGTGAGCGGGATACGGTCAGATAGGTTGCAGGCGGCGCAGAATACGACGACGCACAATAGGACACATTTAAGCGCGTTGCTGGAGTTCGACAAATTATCTCTCCTCAGACGCACAGCAAGATATGAACTTATTATACGCCCCTCACCAATTACAACGCTACGATGGCGAGTGCTGCATCCAGAAGCGACGATAGGCTTTGGTCTCACTGAGTAGGAGTTCGAGACGTTTGGCGGCGTTAGGCTGTTTCTCTGCGGTATCCGCTTCGCTGATTTCGTACAAGTCCTCGGTGAGCGGCGTTAATCGCAGTGTGGTTTCGCTGTTCAGCCAGTGTAAGCCCGCGCTGATGGTTTGTTCGGCGTGGCCCGTGAGTGCGGCCAGATCACTAACGTTCACCGTTCCGCCTTTGTGCTTGAGCGCGTATTTGACCAAGCCCGCTAACTGTTTCAACAGTGCGTCCGCTTGGTCGAACGGCGGCACTTGCCCGAACAGCACCAGCGTTTGCGGCTGAACCGTGTTGAGCGCTGACTGCCAGATGATCGGACTGGGCGGCGGTTGCCACACGACGAACGTTTGCGCTTGGCGTAAATGGTGGCGGTCTACACCGTCCATATTGGCGATGCCTTCACGCCAGATCAGAACATCGTCATGCTCGCGCTGAACTTGTTGCAGCAGCGATTCAGCGTCGGGCTGGCGGCGATAATCGAGCAGCGTATAGTTCGGCTTGCCTTCGCCCAAATCCAGCGATTGACCTTCTACGGCGCGCACGTCGAGCCATTCGATCAATGCTTCGCGCTTGCCGTTGAACACGTTCGGGCGCACGGTGAATGCGATGTCGAAGCGTCCCTGCGGCACAGCGTCCATATCGCCAAACCACCACAGCACACGCTGTTCATTACCGTCAGCGTCCTCGATGCGTAAGTCGAGATGATCGCCGCGACTGCCCAACGTGCGGCGGCTTTTGACGTGGACGTTCTTGGTCGCCAGTGTGAGCGGCGGATTGCCATTGCCGAAGGGCGCGAGTCGGCTGATGTCCTCAGCAAAGGCAAGGTCGATTTCGGACAGCATGACGTAAGCATCAATCTGTAGCTGTGGTTCGACGGCGGTTTTGCCCAACACATCCCGCGCAAACAGCGATATGCCACGCCGTAACTCGAACACTTTATCCGCCGCGAGGCTCAGTCCCGCCGCCATATTGTGTCCGCCGAAATGGTCGAGCATATGCGCCTGTGTGCGGATGGCTTCGACGATGTTGATGCCCGCTACCGAACGCGCCGAACCATTGGCCACGCCATCGTTCTCCGACAGCAAAATTACCGGACAGCCGTAATCCTCGACTAAGCGGCTGGCCACGATGCCGACTACACCTGTATGCCAGCCTTCGCCAGCGATGACCAGCGCGGCGTATTTCAGCAGCGAGGGGTCATCGAGGATTTTCTGCTGCGCCGCTTCGTAGACCTGCCGCGTCAGAAAGCGGCGCTTCTGGTTGAGACCTTCGAGTTCGTTGACACGCTCGGTGATGATAGCCGTGTCGTCCGTCGTCAGCAGGTCGATAGCGGGGTTAGCGTCGGCAAGGCGGCCAAGCGCGTTTAGTCGTGGGGCAAGCGTGAAGCCGATGTCGCTTTCCGTGAGATCGGCGGGGTCGATTTCGGCGCGCTGCATCAGCGCTTTGAGACCGGGACGCGGCGAGTTCCGCAGCACGTCCAACCCGCGTTGGAGTAAATAGCGCGTGTCATCGACCTGCACCATCACGTCCGCGACGATGCCCATCGCCACCAGATCAAGCAGATGATCGCTGGAGCGAGTGCCATACAGCGCTTTCATCAGCATGTAGGCCGTGCCGACGCCGGGAAGTTCACGCAGAGGGTGACGTTCCGCAAGCCGCATCGGGTTGACCACCGCGAAGGCGTCCGGCAGGTTTTCCGGCAGCGTATGATGATCGGTGATGATGACATCGACGCCGCGATTCTGCGCGTAATCAATCGAATCATGCGCGGAGATGCCCGTGTCGCAGGTCAGCAGCAGGTCGATACCGCCAGCGATGAGCGTTTTCAGCGTGTCTAAGTGGATGCCGTGACCTTCACGGAAACGGTTGGGGATATGATATTCAACTTCCGCGCCGAGTTCTCGCAGCGCGGACACCAGCAGCGCGGTTGAGGTTTG
>JACMMD010000597.1 GCA_014379235.1 Anaerolineae bacterium | reverse complement strand
AGGGGATTCAACTGTTCGTTGGTGATTTTGCCCATCGTCCAATCGGGCACGATCAGGTCGAAGGATTCGAGCGGCAGGTCTTTGTAAGCGTCGAGCGTGTCGGAAACCGTCACGTCGAAATCATGGGCGCGAAGCTGTTCGCCTAGAATATCAGCTATCTCTTTGGGGCGATGGACATCCCATCCCCCTTGTACGATTAATGCTTTTTTCAAGATTCCCTCTTACATGATGCCGTATTTGGCGAAGGCATCGACGGTGCTCATGCCGTCCTGAATGGCCTTCAACACGGTTTTCTCGCCGCGAGCTTTTTCCAGCGCCAGCATAAACACTTCCTCTACCGCAAGCTGAGGCACGACGCACACGCCATCGACATCGCCAAAGATGATGTCACCCGGCACGACCCGCGCTGCGCCGATTTGCACCGGAACGCGGAAGTCAACGACCTTGCCACGCGGCCCCTGATCCTGAGCATAAGCGCCGTAAGAGAACGTCGGGAAGTTCAACGAGAGGACACCGTGCGTATCGCGGTGATAACCATCCAGCACCGCGCCCACTGAGCCGAGTTTCATGGCGCGGGTGGTCATCAATTCGCCCCACAGCGCATAGCTCGGTGACGAACCCGTACACACGTAAACCTCGTTTGGCTTGAGGTCGTCGAGCGCGTCGAGCATCAGGCCGAAGGGTTTGTTGTGGAGTGCGCCCGCTTGACCGGATGCGTCGAGGCTGGAGAGATCGGCCTCAAGCACCGTCATGGCGCGGCCAATGGTCACCATGTCGGCGCGCAGCGGGCGAATTTGCGCGGGTACAAATTGATGTAGTAAATTGATTTTGTCCATCACGTCGCCCACCACCGCCGTAAACAGTTCGCGGCGGGCGAGGTCAAAAAGTTCTTGATCGGATTGCCACAATGACACGAGATTACCTGCCTTCAAAAAATATACAGTAGGGGCACGTGAAAACTTCGTTTTCCTGTGCCCTACTATACCGCAATCATCAACAGATGGCAGGATGCGTTCATTCTGAAAACTGGAAAATAGCGTAAAGTAGCGATATGCAGTAGGGGCGCAGCACGCTGCGCCCCTACTGCATATCGCCGCTTCAATCCAATGGGGCGATTTCGTGCTGGAATTCGGTGAGCCAGTCCTCATACTCGGCGTGTTGGAACGGGCCGATATGGTGCAAGGTGCGGTGAGTCCCAAGCAGTTGATAGCCGTTGTCCACAATCCAGCGCTGTAGAACGGGCATAACTTCGGAGATGTGACCCGTATCCATTCTGGTCGCATCGGTGCTGCGGTGGATATGTGTCGCCGCCATTGACAGCGCGGGAACGGTGATCAGCTTGAGAATGCCGGCAGTTTCGAGCGGTACATCGCTCGTCTGGCCGTCATCCACTGGCAGAACGATCTCCACGTCCTGATAATCGGCCAGAAATTCTTCGGCGTAGCGAATCTCCGTCAAGGGGCCTGCCAGCTTGATACTGTGCTGTACGAGCGCGTGTTCAACTTCGCGTTGGAAGGCCAGCAGTGTATTACGAACGTGGTTGCTATCGCCATGAATCGACATTCGCAGCGTCAGGGCGCGAAAGGCGAGAATAGGCTTGACGATCACTTCGAGCGGGGACATGTTGTTTTCCATTTCGATCATTCGTAGACGAAACTCGACTTGCGCGAGGTGGCTTTGCTCCGCCTGAATGCGCTGCTTGATCTGCTCCTGCTGTTCATGCAGAATGTCGCGGATCTGTTCGGATGACAGATCGTCATCCAGCATGACGGCGATCTGTTCCAGCGACAGCCCAAGCTCTTTGAAGGCGATGATGCGATGAATCTGCGGTAGCTGCTCCACGCTGTAGTAACGGTAGCCCGTGAAACTATCGATCTCCGCAGGCTTGAGCAGCCCCATGTCATCGTAGTATCGCAGCGCTTTGATCGTCACCTGACTCAAGCGCGAAAACTCACCAATTCTCAGCATCTTGACTTCGACCCTCTCCGTTAGAAATGGGCTTAGGAAATCGCTCATGATTTCGCCCATGGATGTTCATAACGAAGATACCACACCAGCATCAACAGCGACGTCAGTGTATAAAAGCTGTGCAGCAGCCAGATCGGACCGAAGGGCAGATAGGTGATGTACAGCCAGTACAGCACATTGCCGACGTTGATGAGAACGATGTTGCTCAAGCTGTAGGAACGCAGGTTGTGCGTTTTGTAGGCTTTAAGCAGCATCGGGAAATTGGCGCTGATGAACAGCAGCGCCGAGATACTCCCGGCCAAGATTTGAAGGTTTTGAGTGTCCATTGTTTCACACCACTTTCCTGCGTTCGCCGCCACAACGGCGGCGTTCTTCATGGTCATGGATGAGGATGCCGTCTCCTCCAAGAGGAGAGTCAAGCATCTGTTTTGAAATTGGTGGATTCTGGTGGAAAATAGTTGAAAGCTATTAGCCTTTAGCCATTAGCTTTCAGCTAAAAACAAAAGCGATTAGACTTTGAATGACACAGCTAAAAGACTCGTCTTTGATGCAAAGGATTTTGAAGATATGCGAACGCTGAAATTTCTTCTGTTGTTGATAGTGGCAGCGTTTCTCTCCGTCGTGTTTCCGGCGGCGGCGCAAACGGGTAACATCGCGGACATCATACCCGTGCTCGACAGCTTGGACGGCGAACCATGCCACTATGGTGAGTTCACCTGCGTGACGCTGACGGTTCCGCTTGACCATAACAACCCCGACGGCGCTGTTGGGACGATTGACGTGGTGTTCGCGGTGCTGCCCGCATCCGGCGAACGCAAGGGTATGTTCGTCAACGTTGTTGGCGGGCCGGGCGCTTCGGGGCTGGCATTGGCTGACCCTTACGCCGAAGCGATGCACGAGTCGGTGCTCGAAAACTTCGACATCGTATTCTTTGACCAGCGCGGCGTT
>JACMMD010000596.1 GCA_014379235.1 Anaerolineae bacterium | reverse complement strand
GATGCGCTGGTCTACTACCAGTTTACGTCTTTAGAATTGAAGCACGGCGTTTTCACACGCTGCGGCGGTACGAGCAGCGGGCCATTTGCCGCGCTCAATCTTGGCGGCAATGTCGGTGACGACCCAACGGCGGTGCGCCGCAATCATGAACTGATGTATTCCGCGTTAGGTGTCCGCGCAGATCGTGTGTGTACCGTGTGGCAAGTTCACAGCGCTGATGCGATTATCGCTAATGGGCCGGTTCGCGGGCGGCGCTGGCTGACGCTGGCTGACGCGATCATCACAGACCGCGCCGATACGCCGCTGGCGATGCGCTTTGCCGATTGTACGCCGCTGCTCTTCCATGACCCTGTAAAAGGTGTGATCGGTATGGCTCATGCGGGTTGGCGCGGGACGGTTGCAGGCGTGGGTACGAACACGGTCAAGACGATGATTCAGGCGTATGGCTGTCATCCGGCGGATATTCGCGCTGGCATTGGGCCGAGCATCGGGCCGAACCGTTATCAAGTGGGCGAGGAAGTTGTCGCAGCGGTGCAGAACCGCTTTCAAAACACTAACGGACTCATCCGGCGCGACCCTGCGGACAACAGCGCTTACCTCGACCTGTGGGCCGCCAATCGTCTCGACTTAGAACGCGCTGGCATCGAGCAAATTGAAATCGCGGGCATTTGCACCGCCGAACATACCGACGAATTTTTCTCGCACCGGGCCGAAAAAGGGCTGACGGGGCGCTTTGGGGCAACCATGTCACTATGACAACTCTAATCACAATCGCGGATAATCTAAAACGAGTTCAAGCGCAAATCGCGGATGCGTGCGCCCATGCAAACCGTGAAGCGTCAGCCGTGACGCTGGTGGCAGTCAGCAAAACGCATCCACCCAACGAAGTGCTGGAAGCATTGGCGGCAGGCGCGCAACATTTGGGCGAGAATCGCGTAGAAGAATCTAGCACGAAGATTCCGGTGGTGAACGCGCAAGCGGGTACGCCGCCGACATGGCACATGATCGGTCATTTGCAGAGCCGCAAAGCGAAAGATGTACCGCCGCTGTTTCAGGTTGTTCACTCGGTAGACAGCTTAAAACTGGCTGAGAAACTGTCGCGGCAGGTGCTTGAAGACGGTGGCATGTTGGACATTCTGCTCGAAATGAATGTTTCAGGAGAAGAAGCCAAGCATGGCTTCGCAGCGGCGAACTGGCGCTCAGACTCAGCGGTGCGTGAGGCGTTGTGGAGCGAGATTTCCGCGATTACCACGCTGCCGGGACTGAACGTGCGCGGTCTGATGACGATGGCCCCCATCGTTGAACGTCCCGACCAAGCGCGGCCTGTATTCGTGGCGCTGTCCGAACTGCGAAGCGCTCTAGCGGAGTCGCTGAGTGTGGCGCTGCCGGATTTAAGCATGGGCATGACGGATGACTACGCGGTGGCTATCGAAGAAGGCGCGACTATTGTGCGAATCGGGCGGGCTATTTTTGGCGAACGTAACGTAAATTGAGAAAGAAAACGTCGTGAACAGCATACTGTACATCATCGGTCTAGCGCTTCAGATTTTTCAGTTCATCCTTTTGGCGAGGGTGCTGCTGACTTGGTTTCCCAACATCGATCAATCCAACCCGCTCATCCGTCTGGTTTATCAGATCACCGAGCCTGTGCTGGCCCCCATTCGTCAGGCGATTCCGCCCGAACGAACAGGTATGATGGACATCAGCCCGATTGTCGTGTTTCTGATTATCATCGTGCTGCGTCAGTTGATATTCTAGACGGACTCGGTTTTTAGAGGGCGACCCGATAATACTGTAATTGCTATTTGTAGGGGCGCACCTGTGTGTGCGCCCTAAATGCTTCACCTCCTAAAAGGGCGGACACGCAGGTCCGCCCCTACACCAGACTTTGCGAGAACT
>JACMMD010000595.1 GCA_014379235.1 Anaerolineae bacterium | reverse complement strand
GCGCCACACGGTCAGCCACAGCGCGCAAGATAATGTGGTCGTTCTCCGTGAACGAGTCGCCTTCGGGAGCGGCAGCGGCCAATGTGCCGATATGCTCACCGCGAATGGTGATCGGCGCGCTCAAGGCCGTAATCGTCCCATCGTCTGTTTGAACTTGATCGCGCTCGATGCTCAACAAGTCGTAGCTGTAGGAGTCCGCTAGCCCGACTTCTTCGATAGTTGTGTCCCACGCCATGCGCGTCAGTTGGCGGTTGAGTGTGTCGATCTGGTCGATACGCTGCTCAGACTCCGCGAACAACCGCGCATTGTAAATAGCGATGGCCACCTGATCCGCCAGCAGTTGGAACGTGCCGATTTCTTCCTCGTCAAACACGTTGGCGCGGGTGCTTTGAATGTCCAGCGCACCGATGGTCGTGCTGCCGATCAACAACGGCAGCGCCATCTCTGCGCGGGTTTCTGACAGCAGCGGGTTGACGCTGTGCGGGATGTTTTGCGAACTGCTTGTGTCGTTGAGGAGTACCGGAGCGCCTGTGGCCGTCACACGCCCGATCACCGACTGCGAACCCACAAGCATTTTGTGGCCCTGTTCGAGCAGCTTGCGCCCTACCTCACCGCGGCTGTAAGCCAGCACCGCGTTCAAACCAATATCGTCTACGAGGTATACCTGCGCGTGATAAAAGCCGAATTCCTCGCATATCAACGTAATTGTCTGGTTGAGGATTTCCTCAACGTCGCGCAGTGTCGTCGTCTGACGGCTGATGCTGGCGGCGATTTCAAGGTTGCGTGTGCGGCGGTCAATCTCGGTTTCGAGATCAGCAGATTTCGCCCGTAAAAACTGTGAGTTGCGGTGAACTGCGCGCAGCAGTTCACCAATCTCATCTTGATCGCCATCTGAGACATCCGACAGTTCGCTGACTGTGCCACTCGCGCCGGATTCATTCAGCGCCATTTGCTGTACGGCGGCGCTGGCTTCCCCCAACGGACGAAGGGCCTGCCGCAAAATGGCGTTAATCAGTAGAATAATCAACACGCCGAGTACGACGCTGGCCACCAGCACCACGCCGGAAAGCACATCGGTGCTGCCCAACGCCACCGAAGCATCTTCGACCAACACCAAACGCCACGGCATATCCGCGCCGTTTCGCAGGGGCACGAACCGGGCAGACATCAGGTTGTTATCGACGCGCTGCGTGGTGAACTCGGTGAGGTTGCCCCGCAAATAACGTGCGATCTGTAAATCAGTTTCACTCGTGGGCGCGCTCACATCGGGAGCTTCCGAGCCTGCTTCGATGTCAGCCGCAGCACTAGAGCTGTCCGCCAAAATATCGCCCGCATTATTGACCAACAGCAGCCGTGACTGCGGGCCAATCGGCAGCAAATTGGATGCGCCGATAACGCTATCGATGACATTGGCAGCGGGCACATCAAGCTGAATCGCGCCAACGATTTGGGCGGCACTGCTGCTGTGTGTTACAGGAGCGGAAAAACGCAGTAGTGGTACTTCCACGCCTTCCGCGTTCTGCTCGGTCAAGCGGTTAAACACCACTGTGCCGCTGTCCGCCGTGATGCTGCTGCGGAGCGCTGGGTCGGTTTCCAACAGTTCCGGTTGTGGCACAGGATTAGCGATGTTCGCGCCGCTGCGGTTGACGACTTCGCTCCAGACTGTACCATCGCGGGTCAAAATACGGATGCCCAGATAGCTGTCGGGCCGCTCACGCGCCACGCCGAGGAAGATATTCAGCAGGCGGTTACGCGCCACGTTGAAATCATCGCCCGTGATGCCGCTCGATGCCATCGTCGCAAACTGCTGCGCGGCCTCACCGACGGCAACTGTACTCACGTCATTGATGGCTTCTTGCAGTTCGCTGTCGATTTGACCGCTGGCTTCGTTCAATATGTTCTGATGCGTCTGTTCCAGCCCGCGAGTCGCGTTGGCTCGTATCGCCAGCAACCCCGCGATGCCGATAATCAGCGAAATGATGATGACGCCGGGAATCACGCGCATCATGATTTGAGCGCGCACGGAGCGCGTTCGTCCAGAGGATCGCTGCATTTGAGGCTGAGTTTGACTATTTCTCATCGTTTGGCTCGCTCAAACTAATTGTTCGCTGCGCCATTAGCGCTGCCATTGCTGCCGTTACCGCCGTTGCTGCTGTGATCTTCTGGCGTACCATGCAGCCGGATGCTGACCTGTGGTACACGCAGCGCTTGACCGACTTCTTTAACAGCGGTTTCCAAAATTGTATTGATGTCGTTCTGCGCCGTGAGTCGCGCCGCAATCGTGTTGATGATGCGCTCACGTTCGCTGCTCGTCTGGCTTTCTTGGAACAGGCGCGCATTGTCGAGACTGATGGCCAGACGGTCAGTCAGTTCTTGCGCCAATTGCAGCTTGTTCTCGTCAAGCTCTTGCGCGACCAATTCCCATTCTACCGCGCCAAGCGTTTGCCCGCGCAGGCGAATTGGTACGGCCACAGGCACGGTATGGCGCTCGGTGACATCACCGATGACGATACGCCCTTCGCTGATGGCCGTTTGTCGCAGCCGTTCCGCACCGGGCATGTCAGTCATCGTGCCAGACACCGTTGTTAGTTCACGCGCACGTCTATCGTGCATGTAGTCTTGCCACATCTTCAATGTGGACATGCGATTGGCGCGTTCGACTTCCAATGAGCGGTAGTTGGACTGCTCTTGCAGTCGCATGTTTTCGACGGCGAGGCTTAATTGGTTGGCGATCATCTGAAACGCGGCGATTTCGTCATCATCGAAGGCATTCGTGCCCTTACTTTGCACGTCCAGCGCGCCAATGATGTCGCGGCCAATACGCAGCGGCAGTGCCAACTCAGCGCGAGTTTCCAGCAAGAACTCGTTGCGGCGGTGAATCTGACTGGTGGCGGTATCACGCACGGCGATCACCTGCCCCTGCCGCGTCACCTGACCGATGACGCTCATGCCGCCTACCGCAAGACGATGTCCCCGCGTCAACATCTGCCGCCCGACTTCGCCCGTGCTGGCGCGCAGTACGGCATGTTGGCCATCACTTTCCACCAGAAACACCTGTGCATGGTAAATCTTGGGGAAGCGTTCAACGATCAGGTTCGTGCAGAAGTCCAACAAGCCTTGCAAATCCTGCTGATTAGCGGCGGCTCGGCTGACTTCCTGCGTGGTTTTCAGATCGCGCACCCGTTCATTGACTCGCGCTTCTAGCCCAGTGACGACCTCGTTCACCTGCTGGCGCATCTCATCGAACGATTCAGCCAGCGCGCCAATTTCGTCGCCTCGATATAAAACACTCGCCGGGATCGCTTCGGCATAATTGCCTGCGCGCATCGCCTGAACCGCTTTACGCAAGCGCACCAGCGGCGGTGTCACCAGTTGGTTGAACAGAGCCACCAATATAATGAGTAAGAACACCGCTCCCACCGCGACCACAAACGTTCTCACGCTCAGGTATTCAAGGGCGCGCTGCAAGGCTGTTTCTACCGGCACTTGTGAGATCAGAATCAGGGGTGTGTCGGTGGTAGTCAGCGTCGAGTAGTAGCCCGCGAACTCACCTTCCTGACCCGGAATAGTGAATACTTCCGAACCGTTCCCACCAAATGTAGCGCGGCCCACAATGCTCGTACGCGTCGTGGCATAAGCTGGCGGAGCGTCAGACTCTGGCGCAAGCATCAGCCCGCCAGCAGTGAGCAGATAGCTATACGCGCCGAATAGATTGTCGTTAAAGACGAGATTATCGTAAAACACACGCTGGTTATCCAGTGTAGCGACCAGATAGCCGAGCGGCTCACCATCGCGCCAGTAGATCGGGTTGGCGATTTCAGCACGAACGGGACGACCCGGCAGGTCAAGACGGTCAGAAATCACCAATATCTGATTTCCGCCGCTGGAAGTACCAACCCTCGCTGAACGGAACACCAGCGACGATGATTCATCAATACCAGCCAGCGTATTCAACGGCTGTCCCGCCTGTGCTTCGAGGATTAGCTGGCCGTTGCGATCAAGCAGTCGCACCGATTCGAACAGGCTGACGTTGGTTTCCAAAAGCGTGTCATTGAGCAGCGCTCCAACGCTCTCAATATCGGGATTGACCGTACTCAGCAGCAAATTTGACTCGACATTGCCGATGAACAGGCTTTCGAGTTCGCGGCGGTAAACCGGATTGTCAACGAACTCATCCATCGTGGTACGGGCTTGGCGCAGCGTCGCTTCGATAGCAGCGCGCTGCTGGGCCTCGTTCTGCGCGAGGAATGACTGCACCGTTTGTAAGCCCAGATCACGCACGCCGTTAATCAGGAAAAACGCAATCAACCCCGCCGGCAGCGCCAGCGCAATCAAAAAGCCGCTCAACAGCTTAAGCCACATGGGCCATGAGATCGGGTTTAAGAAGCGGGGAATAATTCGAATACTTTTCATTATTCAACTTCCTCGCTGTGTTCGGATGGTTCCGCCAATGGCGATGCCAACGGTGTCAGCGTTCCCGGCTGCACGAAAACGCGGGTCGATACCGCGCCGAGTGCTTCGCGGAAACTCTCCGCCGCAAGGTTCAGCATCGTATCAACGTTGGTCGTGCTGAACAGCAGATTGGCGACTTCACTTGCTTTACGTTCACGCAGAGCCTGCGCCTGCGTTTGCTCGAACAGCCGCGAGTTTTCCAGCGCCAATCCCAAACGGTCAGAGACGATTTGCGCCAGTTCGAGCTGGCGATCTGTGATGGGTTGTTCGTTGGCGACGGTGAAGGACATCGCGCCGAGCGTTTGCCCTCGAAAGCGAATTGGCACGTTAATCACCTGTTCGCCGTTGCCGCTTTCGATGTGCAGCTTACCCGCTTGCAGCGCGGGCAGCAGTCCGTCTGGAATATCGTCTGCTGCAATAGGTGTCGGGTTATTGGCGTAAATATCGAACCCGTGTGAAGCGCTGCCCTTCGCGCTCAAGTAGTTATCCAAAACACGTCCGGCCTGTGGGCGGCGAATTTCGGCTTCGCTGGCGACACGCAGCGAAGGCGGCACGTAATCAATCCGCCGTGTATCGCTGCTGAGTTCGTGCCACAGTTCGTTGATGCGATATACGTAGGACAGCGTCACTGATACCTGATCGGCGAGCAGTTGCAGCAGGTTGATCTGTTCGTCGATGAATGCGCCACCCTGCGGCGACTGCACATTGAGAACGCCTATCACCGCTTTCGATTGTGGATGCAAAAGAGGGATAGCCACGTCATAGTCAGTGGTCGAGCGTAGATGACTGCGGCGATCAGCGGCATCGTCCCGCGTTGAGGTCGTCAACTGACGCTGACGCACCGCACGACCTATGGCATTGTTTTCGTTCACGAACTGGTCGCCGAAGTTTCCGCTTTGTTGTTCGCCTGTGCTGCCGTAAATCTGGTAGGCTGCGCCGCCCTCGTTTATGCGGACAACTTCGCTGCCCATACCTTTATCATCAAACAGCATAATTTGGCTGAACACGCCCGCGAATTGATCGACAATCAGGCGGTTGGCGTGGTTCACGATGTCATTTTCGTTGTAGGTTTCGCCAAGTTGAGCATTGAAGGCCGCCAGTTGGCTCAAGCGCTGAACGTCACCACGAGCATTATTCAGCACGAGTTCAAGATTGCGCCGCAGCAGCGCTAGAATTGCCACGACGATAACCAGCGTTATGAGCACGATGCCGAGATCACTTGCTGCATAAATACTAACATCGGGCGATTGCAGCATGGCGGCAGTAACCAGCGTGGCCACCAAAATGAGCGTGACAAGTAAAATGCCGATGCGGTTCAACAGCATAACCGCGACAATGAGCGGAAAAACGGACATGATGACGAATGGCGTACTGATGCCATAGGCGATAGTCGAGAACGTGCTGAGAAGCATCAGCGCCGTCAGCAGCGCAACCGCCCGCGAGAGCTTACCGCCCTGCACAAGCTGGTAAATCGTGTAGCACACCATCGGCAGCGCAACCAGCACGATGCCTGTCACCACATCAACAGGGATGCCGCGCAGCAAATCGGGAATAGTGAAAACCACTAACCAGATCAACCACACACCGACGAGCAGCCAGTTCAGCAGCAAAATCGTTAGCGCGTGCTGACGCTCTAACGCATCGCTGTAGGGATAATCCAAACGCAGCAGTGAGCGTCCCAGTCTTTTGATCGGGTTTGTACCGAATGTCATCATGAGGCCGCGCTCCCATTGCCATTACCGCTGGCTTTGGCGTTACCATTTTGTGGGCTGTGGGCGGTCTCAGCGGGTATAGCCGCTTCGTCGGGCGGGCCGCCGAGCCGGATCGCGCCATGCGCTGCGCCAAGGGATTGGCTCAATTCGGTGAGCGTGACGCGCAGCAGGTCATCGACACTGCTCACGGATTGCAACTGCGCCACAATCGCGTTGATGCGCTGTTCCTGTACCGTCGCTTCTTGCGCTTCCTCGAACAAACGCGCATTGTCGAGGCTGATGGCTAAACGATCTGCCACTGCTTGCACCACTTCGAGCGTATCGCTTCCGGGCATATCTTCGTCCGCAGACACTTCAATCGCGCCGATGACTTCGCCACGCAGCACCACCGGCACGGCAATAATGCCGCCGCCTGTCACAGGCTGGCGCGTTTGGGTCGCCTGCGTCAAGCGATCCGTCCATGCCAGATCGTCAACGATGCGGTTGCTTTCGAGCGTGATACCCGTCGTGATATTCCCGCCATGCAGGAAATCCGTCCACGCGCTGTGAGTAAGCTGACGGTTTAAGCGCTGAATTTCGCGCAGGTTAGCTTCGGTTTCGATGAACAGACGTTGATTTTCCTCTACACTTCGTATCTGCGCCTCGAACAAACGCGCATTACGAATCGCCGTCGCCAGCAGATTAGTCATAACCTGAAGCGCTTGAATGTCCTCATTTTGGAAGGCGTTGGCACGGCTGCTCTGTACGTCCAGCGCGCCCAAAATGCGATCACCATCGCTGATGGGCAGCGCCAACTCTGAGCGCGTATCCGGCAGCAGTTCGTTGCGCGAGTGTACCGGGTCGTTTTCGGTGTTATGGGCCATGATCGGCTCACCACGCGCCGTCACCTGACCGATCACGCTGCGAGAACCCACCGCCAATTGATGCTTGCGTTCCAACAAGCGCTGGCCCGCCTCGCCCGTGCTGGCGACTAAGGTTGCTTGATCGGTCTTTTCATCGACCAAAAATACCTGTACGTGGTAAAAATTGAAACGCTCACGAATGGTATTGACCGCGCTGGTCAGCAGTTCGTTCAAGTCTAACACGCGGCTGACATCCTGCCCCACCAGCGCCGTTGCGCGCAGTAGTTCGTTGCTGCGCCGCGTTTGTTCGGCGGAGCGCTGCATCGCCGTGGCGAAAAAGCGCGTGAACACCGTCACCACCACCAGCGCAGAAATCTGCATGGCGATTTGAATACCGGCGTCGGAATAGACCCAGTTGTTAGCCTGTGCCACAGCGAGAAATGCAGCCGCGAATTTTCCGAAAATGACGACGTTAGCGATGGCATACAGCGCCCAGTGTCCGAGTGTTGCGACGGCGATCAGGGCCAACGTGGCCAGCAGCAGCGCGATAGACGGCTGCGTAAACAGGGTTGACAGCGTAAATACACAGATAATCAGGGTCGAGGCGATAGTCGTGCGCTGGCGTTGTACCAACCAGAACACCGCCACTACCAGCACAAAATAGAGCGCGATAATCATCACGCTGCGTGGGCTGAAGCCGTTGACGCTGACCTGCACCAAGAGGCCGGAGATAGCCGTAATCACCCCGGCCACAGTCAACGCTTGAATCAAGCCCGTGCGTAACTGCGCGGAGGTATCCGAGAGAGCTTTAGTATTCAGCACAGTTTAGCATCCCTCACTCGCCATTGCGCGGCGCTTCATCGCCGTTTGCGCCGTTCGGGACAGCGCTTGGTGTACCGAGACGAATAGCAACACGTTCGGCTTTAAGTGTTTGTTTAAGACCGCGCGCCGCTTCGGACAGCATGGTTTCAACATTGTTGGTGGATTGAATACGCGCCGCGATTTCGCCAACCATCGCTTCGCGCTGTGCGTTACGCTGGCTTTCTTCAAATAGTCGAGCGTTTTCAGCGGATAAGCTGAATAACTCGCCTACGTCTTGCACGAGTTCAAGCTGTTCGGGCTGTAGATAGTTGTCACCGTCGAGTTCAAATTCCATCGCGCCGATAACCTGACCGCGCAGGCGAATGGGAACAGCCAGAACACGGGCACCGCTGTCAGTTTGTGTCTGAACGAGATCGTTGGTTTGAATGGTCTGCGACAGCGCCCGCGTCCATTCCATGCCCGTACTCATCTGGTTACCGGAGAAGTCGATATTTACGCCGCGCGCTTGTTGATGGTCAGAAACATAGTCCGACCATGCACGCCCCGTGAGTCGCTGATTAAGACGCTGTACTTGCCGCAATGCCGTATTCGCTTGTTCCACCAACCGCTTATTTTCCTCGACGCGCTCCTCTGCTTCTTCAAACAGACGAGCATTGTCGATGGCGATGGCGATGTTATCGGCCAACGCTTGGAAGATCGGCAGGTCTTCTTCGCGGAAAGTGTCGACAATCGTACTTTGCAAGTCTAACGCACCGATGACCAGCGGGCCGATACGCAGCGGGAACGCGGCTTCGGCGGTGGTGGCGGGCAAGAATTCATTGCGGCGGTGAACCGTCGACGTCGAGTCCGCGCGGGCCACAATTGGCGTATTCGTCGCCGTGACACGTCCG
>JACMMD010000057.1 GCA_014379235.1 Anaerolineae bacterium | reverse complement strand
CTCCGGGCTGCTGCAAGCCTGTCTGGACAGTATCCTCAAAAACGATCACAACCGCGATGAACAGTCGCCCCGCTTCGAAATCATCGTCGTGGATTCAGCTAGCACCGACGACACGCCAACCATGATTCGCCAACGCTATCCGCAGGTGCGACTGCTGCCTCAAACTGAAAATGTCGGCTTTTCGCGTGGGAACAATATCGGTATGCAGGCCGCGACGGGACGTTATCTATTTCTGCTGAACCCCGATACCGAAATCATCGCTGACGCTTTGCAGCGGATGATCGCCTACATGGACGCGAACCCCGCTGTGGGCATCAGCGGCCCGCACACGCTCAACAGTGACGGCACAACACAATCGACGCGGCGGCATTTCCCTACCTTTTTGATCGGCCTCTTGGAAAGTACATGGCTGCAACCTATCGCCCCCAAGTCGATGCTCGACTATTATTACTTCACCGATGGCGCGGATCTCAGCGCTACGCTGGACGTGGATTGGGTGCAGGGTTCGGCGCTGCTTGTGCGTCGTGAGGTCTATGAACAAATCGGCGGCATGGACGAAGGCTACTTCATGTACTCTGAGGAGTTAGACTGGTGCAAACGCGCCAAAGATGCGGGCTGGCGCGTGGTCTATTTAGGCGGCGCACAGATCATCCATCACGGCGGCAAAAGCAGTGAACAGGCCACAACGCGCACTCAGATATACTTTCAGCAAAGCAAACTGCGTTACTTTCGAAAGTATCATGGCCCCCTTATCGAGCAGTCTATCCGCTTCGCTTTACTGCTAAATTACGTGTGGCAGCTAGGACTTGAGAGCGTCAAGAGCGCACTCGGCAGCAAACGCGGTATGCGTCAAGAACGTATCCGCGCCTATTGGCAAGTCTTACGCTCCGGCCTGAGAGCAAGCTAAATGCGAATCGGCATCGTCACCGGAGAATATCCGCCGATGCTTGGCGGCGTTGGCGCGTACACGCAGGTGCTGGCGCGTTCGCTGGTCGAGCAAGGTCAAGACGTGCGCGTATTCAGCACAACCGGAGCGCATAGCCCTGATCCCAACATTCCGCTCATGAACGGGGTTACACGCTGGAATCTCAACAGCCTATTCGCCGTTCGACGCTGGGCCAGTGAACAAGCGCTCGATGTGGTCAACCTACAATTTCAGACCGCCGCCTATGCGATGTCGCCGTTCATTCACTTTCTGCCTGATGTTGTGCGAAATGTCCCCGTCATCACCACCTTTCATGATTTGCGCTACCCGTATCTCTTCCCGAAGGCCGGGCCAATGCGTGACTGGATTGTGCGCCATCTCGTTCGCGCCTGTGACGGCATAATCGTCACCAACACCGAAGATTATGCCCGTATTCAGCCGTTCACTCAGGCGCAAATTATCCCTATTGGCAGCAATATCCTCGTGCCCCTGTCACCAGACTATAATGCGGCTGAATGGCGCGCAAAAGCGGGCGCGCAGCCGGATGATTTTCTGATCGCGCACTTCGGTTTCCTAAAGCAAGGCAAAGGCTTAGAAACGCTGCTCGATGGCGTTGCATCGCTGCATCAAGCGGGCGTACCCGTTCGCCTGATAATGATCGGTGGCCGCATTAGCACCAACGAACCCAGCGACGCAGACTATGCCGTCGAAGTCGATGCGCGCATTGAAACGCTCGGCATTTCGCCGTTGGTACATTGGACGGGTTACAAAAACGATGGGGCTGTAGGCGTATTTCTCGCGGCCAGTGACGTGCTGGTTTTGCCGTTTAGTGACGGTGCATCCTATCGCAGCGGCAGCCTTATGGCGGCGCTGCTGTATGGCGGAGCGGTAGTGACGACCATCCCACGCACCGAAACCCCAGCCTTTATCGACGGCGAAAACATGCTGCTGTTCCCGCCGAACGACAGTGCAGCCTTGACGCACAGCTTACAGCGCCTATACGATTCGCCCGAATTGCGCCAACGACTACGACAGCGAGCGCGCCAGCTTGCCCGCCAGTTCGATTGGTCGCAAATCGCTAAAGATCACGTCGCGTTTTTCCAGCGCATCAAGGCAACCGTTTGAAGCAGCTTATCAAGCATCGCACTTTAACCTTTATCCTTTCAACTTACATCCTCATCGCCAGCGTTTACAGCGTTGTTGTCCCCATTTTTGAAGTCTCCGACGAACTATGGCATTACCCGATGGTGCATTTCATCGCCAACAACAGCTTCCAACTTCCCGTCCAGAACCCCGGCAATGTCGGGCCATGGCGGCAGGAAGGCAGTCAAGCGCCGCTGTATTATCTTGCCAGTGCGCTACTCACCGCCGGAATCGACACGTCCGAT
>JACMMD010000594.1 GCA_014379235.1 Anaerolineae bacterium | reverse complement strand
GCGATTAAGCGCTTCTAACAGTCCGATGATACGGTCAGCGTCACGGATGGCGGACATCTCAGGGTTGGTGACGATGACCACTTCATCGGCGGGGGCGACGGCGTTGCGAAAGCCGCGCTCGATGCCCGCCGGAGAATCGACCAGCAAGAAGTCGAATTCAGGGCGCAGCTTATTGGCAAGCTGCACCATGTCCATCGGTGTGACGGCGGTTTTGTCACGGGTTTGCGCTGAAGGAATCAGATACAGTTCAGGAAACTTCTTGTGCTTAATCATCGCCTGTCGCAGCTTGCAGCGGCCTTCAACCACATCGACGATGTTGTAGACGATCTGGTTTTCCAGCCCCATCACCACGTCAAGGTTACGCAGCCCTATGTCCGCGTCGATGATGACGACTTTTTTGCCCATCGCCGCCAGCGCTACGCCGAGATTGGCGGTGGTGGTGGTCTTGCCAACGCCGCCCTTACCGGACGTAATGGTGACGACTTTCGCGCCCGGTGGACGTTTACGTTCATTCATGGTCATAGTGAATCTACTTCATCGCCTCAACTATTATTTGATGATTGCGGATCAGCGCCACTTCGGGGCGTGGCTGCTGGCGCTTTTCTTCTGGCGAGGTCACGATGTACCCCGCGATTCGTAACTGAGTTGGTTTCATATCCAGCGCGCAGACGACAGCGTTTTCGTTGCCATATGCTCCCGCATGGACGTTGCCGCGCAGCCGTCCCCACACGATTATATCTCCGGCGGCGACGATTTCAGCGCCGGGATTAACATCGCCATAAACGACGACGTGCCCCTGACTGTGAACCGTGCGGCCAGAGCGCAGGGTTCGGCGGATAAGGATGCCGGTTGTGCCGCCTTCTTCCGAACTGACCAGCGAGCCTTCTTCGTCGTCTTGGCCGGGGATGATGCCGCCTTCGCTGGTACGCAAATCGAGCGCGTTGGCCGAGTCTCGCGTCGTGTCACTGTCGCTGAGGACTGTCCACAGCGTCAAGCGGCGGCGCTCTAACAGCGTCTTGAGCGCGGTCAGTTCGTCTCTACGAATGGGACGCTGGCCAGCATCGACTGTCACTCGCGCCCCAGCAAAGAAGGCGGCTTTCTGATCGATATAAGCTGCTAATTCATCCATCAACACCGACCACTGTTCCGTCGGGTTGAGCGTAATCAGCAGCCCATCGCGGATGCCCTTGACCGTCACTAGCTGTTCGCGCATAGCGTCTTGCCCTATTGGGTGAAGCGAATTGCTTCTAATCATACCTGCATTGTGCTAGACGACGCCAGCGATACGCATGAGCATCAGTAAGGGCAGCAGCGTAAATACCGCCGGAGCAAGCCAGCGCACGATGGGCCGGTTACTTTTGACGCTGTGCTGCAACCATTGACCGAGCGTATACACGGCGTAGGTCATCCAGATCACTTGAATCATCAGCAGGGGCAGCAGCAGCACATCACTGTCGCCGCCGAAGTATACCAGCCCGAACACAGCATAGGCAGCGTAGGCTATCATCAACACCACGCCCAATACGGGATACCAGCGCGCCATCCGCGCCAGCCCCATCACACCGAGCAGCACGCCAATGACAGTGAACTGACCGATCACCAGATCGAACAACTTAATCCAGCGTGACGGTTCGCGCCAGCCATCCGCGATCACACGCGGAATGACGACACCCAGTTCGTCTGCCCGCGCCGCCGACAAAGTGAGCCACGACGACCCGACATAAGTGGTCGCTATTCCGTAGATACCCGCGACGGTGACGATCACCAGCGCCGCCCAATACCAGCGCGGCAGGACGATATTGCCTAAGAACAACGCCAGCAGCAGCGCGGGGGCCATCAAGGTAAACAACGGGTCATTAATCACGCCAATCGCCAGCAGCAGCAGCAAACCGAACGATTGATAGCGGCGGGGTTGAATCGGCAGACTTTCATCGGGGCGTGGATTGGTGCGCCGCACCGTGTTAATGAGCAGGAACAACAGCCACGCAGTCGTTAGGGTAGTAATGCGTAAGCTGCGAACGGCGGCAATCTGCGTCCAGAACATCGCCACGAAAATGACGATACCAAGCGCTGCAGCCAACAGCGGCCTGCGGCTGAACACGGTAACGAGAATCACGGCGACCCCCGCGATAGCCACTGCGGCCACGACTAAGAGCGCATTGGCGCTTTCCGTGCCGCCCGTTTGTGACCAGAACGCCGGACTGAAGGCCAGCGCCAATCCGCCGGAGATAGCGAACGACGTGCCGAGCCATCGCAGCGTCAGGCTGATGCCAACAATGACCAGCGCCAATGCTGCTGCGCGCAGCGGGGGCGTCTCGCCTAGCACAACGAACAGCAGCCACGCAATCCCCCCGGCGATTACAGCGGGCAGCGCAAAGGACAAGGCGAGTCGGGTCGAATCGCCGTCGGGAGTGGGGAGAGAAGCGCGTGAAAACGCGGTCACAAAAACCTCGCTCTGCGGTAGCCCAAACAGGTGTTAAGGGGCCGATTGTGAAGTCGGCTGCTCAATCGGCACGAGCGTCTGCGATATTAAGGGCACGGGCGTTGCCGCTGTGCCTTCGGCGGGAGATGTGGTTAGCCCCGTCGTATTGACTTCGCCGCGCTCGTTCTGTAAACGGAAGTAGGCGTCCATCACTTCGACAGCAATCGGCAGCGCTACCGCCGAACCTTCGTCACCGTTATACACGAAAGCCAGAACCAATATTTCAGGGTTTTCGTAAGGCGCGTATGCCGTAAACCACGCATGGGCCGGCCAGTTCCCCGGCACACACAAACCGAGCGGACGTGCTACGTCGTCGCAGTATTCCGCTGTGCCAGTTTTCCCGGCGATATTGACGTAAGGTAAGTTGGCTTGCGCGGTCAGCCCCGTACCACCCTCGACAACTACTGTGTCACGCATCCCCTGTTGAATCAACTGGACGTTTTGTGTGCTGGCAAAGGGCGGGCGGTAATCCGGTTCGAAGCGTAACGGCTGGCAGACGTTTCCATTGAACACATAATTATACGGGATGTGGACGGTGTAGAGGCGTTCGTTCACCAGAAACGGGTCGGGGTCGATGTCTACGGTGTTGGTGTAAGTTGCTGGATTACAGCGATTGGGGTTGTAGAGTTCGTTATCTGGCCGGTCTTCGCAGGCGCAGGCGAGGCTGTTGGGGCCCTTCATAATCATGTCCTCAAGCAGCAGCAGCGTCAGCGGTTCATCGGGCGAAATATTATCGATATTGATCGTGCGCGAAACCAGCGGCTCAAACGGCTGCGTGATGTTCCCTTCTGCGTCGAGAAATTCGCGGATGACTGTTGGTTGGTAGAGCGTGCCGCCGTTGGCGATGGCCGCGACGGCGCTAATCAATTGCACTGGCGTTACAGTGACATAACCCTGCCCGAAGGCCGCATTATACGTATCGCCCGTAGACCAGTTCTCGCCATAGTTGCGGCGTTTCCAGTCAGGGTCAGGCATACGTCCGGGATTCTCTGCGGGGAGTTCGACGCCCAATTCTGAGCCGATGCCCATCGCCGTTGACCAGCGAAACAGATCGGTGATGCCTAGGCCGCCCTCTCGTATCAGCGAAGTTGACACGTCCGGGTTGCCGCCGCCGATCTGGTAGAAATACACGTCGCAGCTATAGGCGATGCCTTGCAGCAGATTGACGCGCCCGTGTCCCTGTGGCAGCCAACACACAAAGGTTTGTGATGCGGCGGGGTCGTTCGGGGCGTAACGGTTTTCCAAAACGAGGCTGCCGCTGTCGCTCAACTGTGTCGAGGGGTCTATAACGCCTTCCTGTACCACGCCTAGCGCGGTGATAACTTTCCACACCGAACCGGGTGGGTACAGCGAACGAATAGCGTTGTTAATAAGCGGGCGCAGGGGGTCTTCCACGACGTCGAGATAGTAGGGCACGTCGATGGCGCGGGCGAAGCGCGTGTTGTCGTAGCCGGGATAGCTGACCAGCGCCAGAATCTCACCCGTCTGCGGATTCATAGCGATGACTACGCCCTGCTGCGTCAAGATTTGGCCGGCGGTGGTATTGATGAGCGCGATACGATCTCGTAAGGCGATTTCGGCGGCCTGTTGTAATTCAGTGTCAATGGTGAGGCGCACATTTTGGCCGGGAACGGGGTCTACCTGTTCCAACGGCGAACCAATCGGCAGTCCCGCCACGTCGACCTCGCGCAGTAAGCGTCCACGCTGGCCGCCGAGCGTGTTTTCCAGAAACAACTCGATGCCGTCGTAGCCGATACGGTCATAAGCAGGGTCGTAACCCTGCTCGCGCAGCGACTCGGCTTCTTCGGGGCCAATAGGGCCCATGTAACCGATGATGTGCGAAGTAGCCGCGCCAGTGGGATATTCGCGCACGGCTACTGGATTGATGTCTACACCCGGCATGGTCGTGCGTTCTTCGAGGATTTGCATCGCTACGCGCCGATCAACGTCGATGGCAATCGTTACCGCGACATATGGAGCGATGCGCGCCCCTTCATCGACCAGTGATTCGATGCTGCGGATATCCTCTCCGGCGAGCGCCGCCGCTTCATTCGTTGGCGGCACGTCGATCAACGCTGAAAGACGATTATAGATGTCGAATACTGCTGTTTGACTTTCCGGCAGTCCGGCGGGGATGACCGTGACATTGAACGCGGGCACATTGATTGCCAGCGGTTGATTGTTGCGATCAAAGATCACGCCTCGTGGGGCGGGAATCGGGATTTCGTTGAGGCGGTTATCGTCGGCAGCAAGCTGCGAAGCCTCACCTTCTACAATTTGAAGTTGATACATACGCACCGAGAACAGGGCGAAAATGGCGAACATAATCCCCTGAAAAAATGTCAGACGCCAACCTTGAAACGGTAATAATCGGGTACGCATACATTAAAACCTCACTCTATATCCTCAAGTTTCCTACGTCACATCACCCTACAGGTTAATGCGGCGGTTCTGGTTGAGACTGCGCTGAATTCGGCGCACAAACCAGTAAACAGGTAGGATCAACACTAGATTATAGGCGACGGTAGGCAGGACAACATAGGCTAGGTCTTCGAGCAGGCGAACCTGAAACCCGACCAGCGAAATCACGAGCATGAACACGATCTGCGTGAGCAGTGAACCGGCGGCCACCAGTCCGATAAGCAGAAAAATGCCGATGCGGTAAAGCTGACGGCTGAGGCCGTTTACGCCAAACACCAGCAGCACCAGCCCGATGCACGACGCTCCAATCGGCGCGGCGGACATCAAGTCTTGGAGAATGCCGCCGACGAACGCCCACGTCACGCCTTCTTCGAGCGTGGTATTGATCGCCCATGACAGCACAAACAGAAACACCAAGTCTGGGCCGCCGCCGAGGATGCGAACCTGCGGCACGAACGTCGCTTGAAAAACCACCGCCAGCACTAGGATCGGCAGGCTGAGGTAATTCCCCATCAGCCACCTGCTCCGGTGGTGGTGTCGTCACCCGTTTGTTCAAATACGGACAGGTCTACGGGTTGGAAGTTGGTCACAATCAGGACGATTTCCAGCGTGTCGAAGTTAATCAGGCTGCGGACTTCCGCTTCCTGAAAGGTTTCAAATTCGAGTTGCAGCTTGCTCGTCACCTGTCCGATGACGACATCCGGCGGGAAGTTGCCTCCAAGACCGGACGTAAGCACAAGATCGCCAACTTGAATGTCTTCGCCAATGGGGATGAAGGTCATACGCAGAACACCGGATAGCTGCCCGATAACACTGCCTTCTACGCGAGATGTTTGCAAACGAGAGCTGATGGCGCTAGATTGATCGCTCACCAGCAGAACGCGGGATGCGTTGGCGCTGACTTCGGTGATGCGCCCAACCAAGCCTTGATCGGTGACGACGGGCATACCGATGTTGATACCGTCGCGTGTGCCGCGATTGAGCGTGATCGTGCGTAGAAAGCCGCTCTGGTCGATGCTGATAACGTCGGCGGCCAAGAATTCTTGGTCGGTGGACTGCGTAGTGTAGTTGAGCAGGTCAGCAAGACGCTGGTAATCGCTGGAGATTTCGCGCAGTTCGACCAATTCGCCTTGAAACTGTGCCAGCGCTTCTTCAAGGTCGGCGTTGCGCTGCCGCAGCGATTGCAGTTCAGCCACGTCGGTGATGCCGTCAGTGAAAGATAGAGCCACGCGGTTGAATATGCCCGAAAGCGCGTTCAAAGGTATCGATGCTAAGCTCTCCAGCGGGCTGAGCAGTCCGAGTTGGCTGGTGATAATCAGCGCCACACATACCAGCAGCGAGACAAATAAGAACCACACACGGTTGGATCGCCAATCGCGTCTCAATCCAACACCTTTAGCTTTAATC
>JACMMD010000593.1 GCA_014379235.1 Anaerolineae bacterium | reverse complement strand
TCTGGCGCATCTGGTCGAGCAAACCACCGACGTATTCCAACCCATCGCGGCAGGCAAAGATATTCGCCTCGTGGTCAATGGTGCGGAATCGCTGTGCTTGGTCAACGCCGATCAAACGCGCATGTCACAGGTCTTGCACAACCTCTTGAACAACGCGCTCACCCATACCCCCACGGGCGGGCAGATTACCCTGTCCATCGTCCAAAAAGCGGAAAGGGTTTTATTGAACATTGAAGATACAGGCAGCGGCATCGCCGCCGAGCATTTGCCTTATGTGTTTGATCGCTTCTATCGTGCTGACGCTGCCCGAAGCCGCACGAAAGGTGGTTCTGGTTTAGGCTTAGCGATTGTCAAAGCGATTGTTGAAAAACATCACGGTCAGGTGTCGGTTGCTAGTGAAGGTGTTTCCGGTAAAGGAACGTTATTCACTATTCAGCTACCGATGATTGTAGAAGATTAAAGGCGAATTCGCTGATTTTCGACGAACCATTGCAGCGCCTCGAATATCGCTTGCAGTGACGTATAGCGCGGCTGATAACCAAGCAAGCGCTGTGCTTTAGCAATGCTGCCGTTCGGGCTGTGAGCGATATGATCCCATGTCATCGACCAGTCGTGTTCCGGTACGCGCTGGCAAAACTCATCCCAACTGACGAATTGCAAATTCGCCACCTGTCCGAACCAGACTGCGACGGCCTCTGCATAACCCCGCAGTGTGAGCGCGGCAGGCGATACGACATGGAACGCTTCGCCCACGCTGGCCGACCAGTTTTGTGTGGCAAGCATGAAGGTCTGCGCCACGTCGTCACCATGAACGTGATGTACGGTTTCCAGGCCGATATTCGGCAGCAGCAGTTCTTCGCCTTGCGCGAGTTTCTCAAATACCTTCAGGTTGTCGTTGCCCTGCGGATTGACGGGGTTATGCCCCGGCCCGACTATATGACCGGGATGCAGAACCGTCGCCGGAAAGTGGCCGCGCCGCGCTTCGTCAAGCAGATAGGCTTCTACAGCGGCCTTCTGCACACCGTAATCCGTCAGCAGGTACGAGTCAACATCGGTCACAGTGAGGTTGTATTTCGGAAACGGCTTGCGCGGCATGTCTTCCGTCGTTGGCTGTTGAACGGGGTAACCATGCACCCACATCGTGCCGCAGTGTAAAAAGTGCTGTACCTTGTCTTGCAGCGCGGCAACTATCTGCTGCGCGCTGTCGAGCGTGAAGCACACCATGTCGATCACGATGTCGGGTTGCAGCGCCGCGATCTGCTGCCCGAACGAACCGTCTGCTTCGGCGCGTTCACGGTCAATTTGTACCGATTGGACGGCTTTCCACGCGGCGTTTGGCAGATATGGCTTGCTCTGCCCGCGTGTAACATTCGTAACCTGATGTCCGGCTTCGACCAGACGCGGTACAAGATACGTTCCCACATGCCCGCTGCCACCAATGATAACGACCTTCATGGTTCTGCCCCTTTTGCTATAACAGTTCATCTATGAAACGCATGACGGCATACGCAGCGCCGATCACTCCTGCATTAAGTCCTAACTGTCCCGTCACAATACGAATGTGTTCCGTGCCCGCTGCATATTTCTGCTGCCATACCGTTTCGATGATCGACGGCAAAATGAAAGCGTGGCTCTGCATCACGCCGCCGCTCAAGACAAATATCTCCGGCGCGACGATGTTGATGAGGTTGGAAATGCCTACACCAAGCAGCATACCGAGTTCGCGGAAAATCGCCAGCGATAAGGGGTCGCCGTTCTGCGCGGCTTGGCCGATCATGCGCGCCGTGATCGCTTCGGGCTGGCCGTGCGCTAACCGCCACAGTTGGCTTTCAGGCGTGGTGCGCGCTTGCGCAATTTTGGCGACAGCCGTACCCGAAGCGTACATCTCCCAACAGCCGCGCCGTCCACAATAGCAGGCAGGGCCTTCAAAGTTCAGCGAGTGATGTCCGATTTCGCCAGCCATAAATTGATAGCCGCGATAAAGCTGCCCGTTGAGAATCAAGCCGCCGCCGATTCCGGTGCTGACGGTGATATAAACCATATCCCGCGTACCTCGCCCCGCGCCAAGTTGATGCTCACCGAGCGCGGCAGCTTGGGCATCATTCAGCAGCAGCGTCGGTTTATTGAATGCGCTCTTTAGATGGTCAACGATAGGTAGATCATCCCATGTGGGCAAGGTGAATGGATTTTGAATCAAGCCGCGTTCAAGGTCAAGTGGCCCGCTGCAGCCCACGCCGATACCCTCTATCGCTTGCCACCGAACATCTGCATCGGCCACCACATGTTCGATGAGTTCGATCAGCCGCCGTATCCCATCGTCCGGGCCTTTCGCGGCGCGGGTCTCAATCGTTTTTCTGGCGAGAATAGCCCCGTCAGCTACGCGCAGCACAATCGCGCTCATGTTCGTGCCGCCGATGTCTACGCCAACAGCCAACCGCGACTTAGAAACGCTCATCGACGCTCAACCCTTTACCGCGCCAGATGTCAGCCCGCTGACGATGAAGCGCTGAAAGATCAGCACCAGCACCACAGGCGGAATAAGCGCCAGAATCGCGGCGGCGGACTGTGCGGGATAATCGGTGGCGTTGCGTCCGGTGAATTCCGCCAGCGCGACGGGAACGGTCTTGGCTATGGGGGTGCTGGTAAACAGCAGCGCGTAGAAAAATTCGTCCCACGCCAATAAGAAAGCGAACGCTCCCGCTGCCACTAACCCCGGCGCGGAGATCGGCAGAATCACCCGCCATAACACGCCGAAGCGCGAACAGCCATCGACCCGCGCCGCGTCTTCGAGTTCGTGCGGAATAGACTGAAAGAAGCTGACCATGATGTAGATCACAAAGGGCAGAACAAAACTCAGGTACACCAGAATAAGAGCTGTTGTGCTGTTGAGCAGCGAGGCATCGCGCAGGATGATGTACAGTGGAATAACCAGCGAGATCGCGGGCAGCATCCGCACACTCAAATAGATGTATAAACCTGTCTGACGGAAGGGAAAACGCAGCCGCGCAAAAGCATACGCCGCCAGCGATCCGGCAACGAGGCTGATGGCGGTTACGATGGACGAAACCAATACACTGTTGCCGAGCGCAAAACGAAAGTCCGTCGAGGCCCGCGAAGCGGATTCCGTCGGTGCGAGAATATCGAGATAATTTTGCAGCGTCGGCGCTTCGGGAATCCAGTGCGGCGGTGTATTGAGCAGTTCGCTGCGTGTCGAAATGCTGGACACAAATAGCCAGTACAGCGGGGCGAAAATAAAGAACAATAAGACGATCATGCAGACGTACAGCAGCGAACGCTGTAGCAGATACCCCGGCCCATTTTTCGTCATTGTTTGCTCTATTCGTCTTTGGAATACAACACGCGAACGTAAAACCACGCCAGCAGCAGCGTGAATGCCGACACGAGGAACGACAGCGCCGAGCCTTCACCGACCTTCAAATCGCTAAACGTTTTCTGATACGTCAAATAAGAAATAACCATCGTGCCGTTGACCGGGCCGCCGCGTGTCATGATGTAGATGATGTCGAACACGCGGAAGGCTTCGACGGA
>JACMMD010000592.1 GCA_014379235.1 Anaerolineae bacterium | reverse complement strand
CCCTACAATAGCGGCTATATCGCTAATTCTCGCGCTGGCCAGAATTCCAGCTTGTCCCATGTGAAGCCCTCATCCTTGAGCGACAATTCAAGGAACAGCTTCAAGCCTGCGAGATCATCGTTGGTTAGGTCATAGCGCAGGTCGCGCAGGTAACGGCGGCATACGCCAACCGGAAGTTCCAATTTAGGCGCATAAGCGTCGGCCAATTCTTCACGGGCGGCATCGGTTGTGCCGACAGCGGTTGACGCATATAACGCATCGAATACGCCGACTTCGTTCATGGCGGATGCGGTATCGCGTCGAGCCGCCCACAGCGCGAACACGAACGGTAAGCCAGTCATCTTGAGCCATTCATCGCCCAGATCATAGATGTAGGGCAAACCTCCAGCGACTCCATGCGGGCCGCTGAGTGCGCGATGATGCGCGCTCTCGACCAGCGCATCATCGCCAATGACCAGCGCGCCTTGATGCTCGGCTAACATACTCGGTAGGTGCTGCGGCGTGGTGGTGAAATTCGGCGTGATGCCGTAGCGTTCGCGGCACAGCACTTTGAGCAGCGCCACACTGGTAGCCGAGTGATTGGTGAGCGCGATGGATTGTCCGTCGAGGTCGCGGATGTCCGATGCCCACGAGAACAGCAGCACGGTTTTGACCGCGCCGAAGCTGGCGATGCTCAGGTTCGGCAGCACAACCACTTCATCCGCGTTGCGCGCCGCTTCGATGGCGGAAATGGGGGCGAGGTCAACACTCCCCGCCGCGAGTGCGTGGTTCAGCGCTGATGGTACGCCGCGCTCGAAGTTCACGCCAGTTCCCTGCAAACGCGCTGCCAGATCATAATGAAACGGCATCGTGTTGAGGTAATCAATCAAGCCAATCGTCAGAGACATTGGGTTTACGCAGCTTTCGCTCATTAGGTACGAGGCACGAGGTTCGAGGATCGAGTGAAAGATTTCTCTCGTACCTCGTACCTTTAACCTCGAACCTTAAGAGAACACTTCCAGTTCGTTGTAGACTGTATCGCGCTCGACGGGAATATAGCCCGCTGCGCGAATATAGTTCATCAGTTCGCTGGTGGTCATTTCCTGCTTGGTACGCGCTCCGGCATCGTGGTAAATCTTTTCCTCGATGATCGTGCCGTCCATGTCGTTCGCGCCAAAGCTCAACGCGACCTGCGCCAGTTCGGGCGTCAGCATCACCCAATAGGCTTTGATGTTGGGGATGTTATCCAGTATCAAGCGGCTGAT
Source organism: Anaerolineae bacterium (assembly GCA_014379235.1). GTDB lineage: Bacteria > Chloroflexota > Anaerolineae > Aggregatilineales > Phototrophicaceae > JACMMD01. The sequence continues at coordinate 2,431 of JACMMD010000592.1, read as the reverse complement.
GGCCAGCGTCTTGATGTCGTCTACGCCAGTGGTGAACTTGCGATCCTTCTTGCGTCCGAGATTGTTTTCCATCGGGTGAAAAGCCAACGGGATAAACGTCTGGAAGCCGCCGGAAATATCCTGCTGCTGCCGAAGCATGACCATATGGTGAACGCGATGTTCAGGCTTCTCGATATGACCATAAAGCATGGTGCTGTTGGTCTTGATGCCGAGCCTGTGCGCGGTATCATGAACGACTAGCCACGTTTCCATATCGGCCTTTTCGGGGCAAATCTTCTTGCGAACATCCCAATGGAAAATCTCTGCGCCGCCACCGGGCATACTGTCGAGGCCCGCGTCGATCAAGCGCGTCAGAACTTCCTCATGTCCCAATCCGGTAAGCTGGCAGAAGAAGTCGATTTCGACTGCGGTGAACGCCTTGAGATGGATGTGCGGGAACTCGCGCTTGAGGACGCGCAGCACGTCTTCATAGTATTCGAAGCCCAATTCAGGGTGCAAACCGCCGACGATATGGAACTCGCGCACGCCGGCCTCGACTGCCGGACGAACCATCGCCGGAAGGTCTTCGGGCTTGTGGGTATACGCGCCGGGATCGCTGTCACTGGTGCGCGCAAACGAGCAGAAGTTACAGTGGAAGGCGCACACGTTGGTCGGGTTGATGTGGCGATTCTTATTGAAGTACACCTTCTCGCCATGCAAGCGGCGGCGTACCACCTGCGCCAATTTGCCGATGCGAATCACATCACGCTGCTCGAACAACCACACGCCGTCCTCATATGAGAGACGTTCGCCTGCGTGAACCTTATCTGTAATGCTGTCCCATTGGGTCATGAGAGATTGCCTTATTGTTTACCGACACCGTAAAAAGCAGAAAGTGAAAAGTCTAAAGTGCGGCTATTTTTCCACGCGATCTGTTGATTTGAGTATATCCAGTAAATCCATTCTTAAACATTAGTTCACAACGTTCAGAATGTTCTGAATTTCACTAACGATCTTATTGACATTATAAGCCCGTTTTTTCAGGGTGTAAAGCGATATTGATTCACAACTCCGCATCCAGAGAACACCATTCATATTTCTGATAGAACTCTTATTCAACGATACTCGTTAACCCTTTCCCCCTGCTCCTTCCCCGCAAGCAGGGAAGGGGAGCAAAGTCCCTCTCCGCTTGCGGGGAGGGATTTAGGGAGGGGTTAATGCCTGCATTATTCCCGCTGATGCACCGACAGCAGGAATAGGCTCGACGTGAGCAGTACCGCGCCAATGATGCCCATCAGCGACAACGTTTCCCCGAACAGCACCCACGCCAGCAAAGCCGCCACCAACGGATCAACCATGCTGACGATGCTGGCAGATGTCGCGGATACCGAGCGTAAGCCCCTCTGGAACAGCCAGTACGCGAGCGCCGTCGGCACGAGGCCCAGATACAGCACCAGCAGCCAGCCCTGCGTGGTATGCACGGTAATCATTCCAGCGAGGAGATTCACTACAATCAGCACGATTGTCCCTGCGCTAAAGGTGATGGTCGTGACTTGCAGCGGGTGATAATCGCCGGCCAGAAAACGCCCGCAGATAACCGAACTTCCATAAGTCGCGGCTGCAATCAGCGAGAACACTGTGCCGAGCGCCACATCGTGCTGGCCGCTTTCAGATGCGGGCGAACCCCCGCTGACCAGTAACACCGCGCCGACGAGTGCCGCTATCAATGCGGCGACAATCCGCCCTGTCAGAATTTCAAGTTTCAGCGCGACTGATACGCAGGTCACGAACAGCGGCGCGACGCAAATCGTCAGCAGCGTGGCGATAGTCACGCCTGACGAACGAATCGCCGCGAAGTATGCCGCGTGCGAAATCGCCAGCAGCGTGCCGCTCAACAGCATGATAAGCAATCCGCGACGGTCAATCGTAAACATGCGCGGCCCGATGACGCGCCAGCAAGCGATCAACAGCACCGGAGTAGCGATCAGCATCCGTGCGAGGTTGATGAATAGAGAGGTTGTGGTGTCGATGTTATAGATGGTCTGCGTGGCCACACCAATTGTTCCCCATGTGATGGCCGCGAATGTCACCAACCAGAAGCCGTCCGGCTGGAATGTTTGTCTTTTCTGCATTGTGAACGCTGCCCTTTACAATAGCCATTAGCTGTCAGCATCTAGCCGTCAGCTAAATGCCAAATAGCGAAACGATGCTTCTAGAGAAAATGAATAAAGGGCCGCAGGGAAGCAAAACAGACCGCAGCAGAAACATTCTGCCGGGTGCGTGAGAAGATCGCCGACTGCCCGTGCTAGGCAGCAACAGGCGGCGGTGCGATGACGTAGTTGAAAATGCGACGAGGTACAGACATCGGGTTAAGTCCCTATTGGAGATTCTATTCCGTGTACGATTGTATGATACAGGGGTAACGCTGTCAAAGGCATCAGCTACTCAGCAT
>JACMMD010000591.1 GCA_014379235.1 Anaerolineae bacterium | reverse complement strand
CGCTGAACGGTGCCCGCTTGTCTCGCGTAGTCCAGAAACAATTTCACTTCGGCGCGGCCTTCAGTGCTGCGCTTCAAATGCGACAAGTTTTCAGTGTCCATCGCCAGCACATAATCGAAGTCATCTACGTCAGCGCCGGTATATTGGCGGGCACGTCCGTCATACGGGACATTGTTGCGCTTGAGCACCGACAGCGTACCGCGATGCGCGGGTTCGCCAGCGTGCCAACCACCCGTCCCCGCAGAATCGGAGCTGATCTGATCGCCCAATCCCGCCTGATTGACCATATTCTGAAAAACTGCTTCGGCCATGGGCGAACGACAGATATTGCCCATACATACAAATAACACGCGAATCAATTTCTATCCCCTAACAAACCTTCACTGCCGATTATAACGAAATTGAGAGGATAAAGAAAACAGAACGGTGGATTGGAAAATTAGGAATTGAACCGCCAAGATCGCCAAGAACACAAAGTAAAACAACAACGAAATACTTTTGAATATTCACTGCTGCTTCGTTACGTTGTGATGAAACTCTTGGCGACCTTCGCGGCTTGGCGGTTCAAAATACGTTCTTATTCCGGCTGAGGGTTGTCGTCATCTGCGGGCGGCGCGGCCTCATCAGAGGAGATGTTGTCGGCCTCTGTGTTGGTGTTAATCACATTTTCTAGCTCATCCAACGTCGGCTCGACACTGCTAACTGCTGGATGCAAAGCCGTTTCCATAGCCCCGCTGATTGCAGCATCACCATCGGTCAAAAACGACGGTTCGCCCATTTCAATCGCTTCAAGAACGGGTTCGTCGTCAGGCTCAACAATATTCGCGCTGACACCGAGCGGGATAGCAGGCGCGAGATCGATCAACGGGCGATTGGCCGCCTCATGGCTGACCATCGTAATTTTGCCGTCGATGAATGCGCCTTCTTCAGTAGTAAGTGCCGCCGCGCTGATGTCGCCCCAGACGCGGCCCGTTCGCAGAAGCTGAATCTTCTTGCCACTGACGTTGCCGCGCACCGCTCCGGCGATAGACACATTGCGCGCATGAATATCCGCGTTGATTTTCGCTGTCTCACCGACCAGCACATTGCCCGTGATTTCCAGCGTCCCGGTGAACGTGCCATCCAACCGCACGTTAGCGTCGCTGCGAATCACGCCTTCTATGGTACAGTTCGCGCCGATCAACGTATCAAAGCCGACAGGCTGCTGCGGCGTAATCGACGGCTGCGATGGTGCGCGCCGTTCTTCCGCTCGTGGTGGCGGTGTTGGTTCGGGCTGGCGGCGACCTCCAAAGAACGACATAGTTTCCTCGCACAATCTGGTATACAAAGACGCTTTCACTATACTGCTAAACTGTCCGAACCTCAAACCTTAAAAGTTGGGCAAATGGCCTCTTCCTAAATTATAAAATCGTGTTATCGTTTAGATATTGTACTTTGTTCGATTTTCCACAAACGACGAAAGGGATAGCGTACTTCCTCTGCCACCTTGCAGACGCAAATTCTTGCGGCCATTTGGTGACAGGGTTTTCGTGTGTGCGCTAAGTAAAGCTAACCGTGTTCAATAAAGCGGCAATCTCTTCAGAGCAGGGCAATTTTCATCACCTCGTGCGGGAAATTGCGTGGTTTGGGCTGGCGCTTCCGGCGACAGCTCGTTTCTTGTCCGTATACGCCATTCGCCTCGATGCGACCACATCGGAGCTTGGCTGGATTTCATCATTACCGGCGCTCGTGCTGCTATTTTCGGCGGCGCTCGGTAGTTGGTGGCTGCATCATTATCGCAACTCCGTTCAAGCCGTGTTCTGGCCAGCGCTGGCCTTTCGCTTCATTTTCCTGCTGCCCGTGTTTACGCCGTTTCTACCCGTCGAGTGGCAGCCCGCATGGCTGATCCTCTCGGTGACATTGCCCGCCCTGCCGCAAGGAATCGCTTCCGTCGTCTTCGTCGTCATGATGCGTGAAGCGGTGAACAAAGCACAGTTGACATCATTACTCGGAAAGCGCGCACTCGCCATGAACGTTTGTGTGGCCATCGGCGCGCTCGTCTTTGGGCTGCTGCTCGAAAAGGTTGCATTCCCGCTCAATTATCAAGCCATGTTTGTGGTCGCGTTCGTGCTAGCGCTGGTGAGTATGCTGCATATCGTCCGCATTCGCGTCAACGCCGCCAAAACCGCCAGCCAAACCATACCGCAGGTGACGCCGGAAGTGTTAGCCACGGCTGCGACGCTGCCTTCAAGGCCCGTGAAGAAAATGTCGCCTTGGCGGGCGCGCAAGTTCCAGCGCGTCGCCATTGCCGCCGCCCTGCTGCATCTAGCTTTCTTCTCCGTCTTTCCGATTACGCCGCTGTATCTGATGGATAAGATGAACGCCAGCGAAGGCTTCATGGCTATCTTCGCCTTCGCGGAATTGGCGGCGGCAGGCGCGATTGCCCTGCTGGCTGACCGCATCGTCAGGCACTATGGCAACCCGGCGTTGATGATGCTCTCGATTGTCAGCACGGGGCTTGCCTCGCTGATTATCGCCTTCGCGCCAAACCTGAATGTCACGCTGTTAGCCGCCGCGCTCACTGGCGCAGGCTGGACAGCCGCCGGAATTGGTCTATTCAGCTACTTCGCCGATCATACGCCGATAGAAGAATCAACACGCTATGTGACGGCTTATCACCAGATCATCTTTTTGGCGATGTTCATCGGCCCGATGCTCGGCACGATTTTGGCCAATAAAGGCATCAACCTTGCTCTGGTGCTGCTGATTGGTTCAATCCTACGCATTGGCTCGGGTCTGGTTATCTACTTCGCTACAGAAGAACATCCACGCTTTCATTTGCCGCACACCTTCGCGTTCGCCCGGATGCACAAATAGCAATTCACTCGTAGGGGCGACCCGGTGGGTCGCCCGTATACTGCTCGTTTCTGCGTCAGCACAACCCCTAGCATCAACAGTCCTTCAACCAGCAGCGCGATACCGCCGTCAAATGGTCTGCCCTTAAATACACTCCAGTTCGGCTGAACCTCGAACTGTCCCGGCAGGGTGAGTGTGGTCAGCGTATCGCTATCCTGCTGATAAATCACGATACCGCGAAAGGGCGCGCCGTTCTCCGCCTGTACGACCTCAAACGCCAGTGCTTGACGTTCCACGCCGACAGTCAACGGTGTCCAATCCAACTGGCCGACGATGCCATCCCACAAGCGGCGGTGTATCTCGCCCGCGCTGTCCGCTAAAAACAAAGCCGGTTCGCTGGCCGTCGTTGCAGTCGGCTCTGAAACTAGACCTATCGCCAGCAGCGCCCCGTCAGAATCACCATTCGACCATACAGGCAGAGTCCCGGCCAGCGCATTTTCAAATAAAAGCGTCGTCGTGCCGCTAGAATCAAGGCTGTAGAGGTTCGGCTGGCCGCCTGAATCTGGCGCGGACATTATCATCAGGTCGTGGCCGTCCGGCATCCATCCGGCAAGAATATCCATACGGCGATCCGTGCGTGTAAACTCGCGCATCTGCAAACGATTTTCCGCAGCGAAATATTCGGCGGATAGGCTCACCAGCAGGTCATCGGCATCTATCGCACGATAGATAATGCGCTCTCCATCCGGCGACCACAGCACATCAAAGCGCCCTGTGTCGATAAACTGCATCACGCCGAACATCGTCGGGGAAACATCCGCCACATAAAAGTAGCGCATGGCCTGTGACCCGCGCTGAATAAGCACCTGCGATGCGCCCAGCGCCGGTGACCATACGGGCCGCGATGGTGTCAGGCTTCGGATAATGTGCAAATGGCGCGCTGTTCGCAGGTTGTAGAGATAAACGTCGCTGAAACCCTGCAATCGCTGGCTGTAGACCATCCAGTTACCATCCGGCGACCAGATCGGTGTCTCACCCCACACGCCGCCAAGCACCAGATATTCGTAGCCCGTATCGAGGTCACGCACAACAGGCTGAAACGCGCCGCTTTCCGGCGTCCAGCGTGCGAACGTCAGCAGCGGATGTGGCGCAGCGGGCCGCAGAGCCAGCACCAACGTTGCGGGCAGCGACAGCAGCAGCAGCAAGGCTAACGTGGCGCGAAGGATGGTTCGGGCCATAGGCCGTCAAGCGTTAATCATAGGTATCGTCGGCGTGGGTGAAAGCGTAGCCGTTGGCGTATCCGGCACGTCAGAATCACGCGTTGGCGTTTGAGTAGATGGCGGGCGCGTTTGCGTGATCGTCGGCAGCGTCGTCGGCGTGTCGGTGATGGTCGGCAAGCGCGTCGGTGTGATGCTTGGGCGCGGCGTCGGGTTGACGGGGGAAATGATACTCTCGTGCATATACGCCGCTTCGAGTCGCCGTGATTCGGGGTTATTGTCGATCAGATACCACTCGGCGTTGTTTTCGCCCTCTGCCCGGCCTAAAACGCAAACTGTTTCGCCGTTGTTTAACTGCGTGACGATAGCGGCATTCGTACTCGGGCCATCGCGCACGATAGCGCTTCCCGCCGTCACGATGAAATCCATGCAGGCCGGCAAAGGGGTTGAGGTTGGGCGTGGGCTGGCGTTCGCTTGCGGTAAGCTGGCTAACGTGCTGCGAACTGCTGTCGCGGTTGTTATGACGTCGGCCTGCTGCGTCACTTCGATCACACCAAGCCCGCCGCTTCGCAGGAAATTGCGTATGCCGATGCCCAGATAGTACACACCGAAAACCACTCCGATGGCCGCCATGAACACAATCAGCCTCGGCGGCCCATCATTACTGCGTCGAGAACGTCCGCGCATGGACATTGTTACAGCGCCTCATCTGCCGAAGGAAATAATTGTGCCCCCAAAGCAGATGTCTGACAATCGTGAGGTGTTGTTCAGAGGGAAGACGGTGGAGATGGGGTCTAATCAGACCCTCACCTTCGATTTCAATCCGGTAACATTGTAGATGGTGAGCGGCTCACGCTTGCCCTTGACCTTGATCGGTTCGAGGCGCATGGCCGAAATGTGATCGGACACCAGCGCGTAAGTCGCCTCACTGATGAGGATCATGCCGTCACTGGCGCGCTGCTGAATGCGCTTGGCGGTATTGACCGTATCGCCAATGACCGTGTAATTCATCACCCGTTCGCTGCCGACATTGCCCACTGCCGCATCGCCGCTGTGCAAGCCGATGCCAAGTCCCAGCCGCTGTGAGCTATGGGGCGCGATCTTCGCCTGAATTTGCGCGAACGCTTGCTGCATCTCTAACGCTGCCCGTACCGCGTTCAGCGTATCATCCCCTGTGGCGACAGGCGCGCCAAAAAATGCCATGATCTCGTCACCAACATACTTATCGAACGTACCGCTGCACTCGAAAATGATCTCGGTTAATCCCGCGAAAAACTGGTTGAGCAAGGTCAGCACATCTTCAGCACGGTGTTCTTCTGCCCACGCCGTGAAGCCTTGAATGTCCGCGAAAAACACGGTTATCGGGCGCGTTTCGCCGCCAAGCTGTAGATGTTTGTCGGGATCGGACAGGATGATGTCGGTGATGTCCTCATTGACGTAGCGGTTCAACACGCGCCGCAGCAGACTGTTACGCGCTTCAAGTTCGTCGTGCAGGCTCTTGATCCGCAGCAGGCTGCGAACCCGTGTGAGCATCATCAGCGAGTTGAACGGTTTCGACAGAAAATCGTCCGCGCCGGATTCGATAGCCCGCAGTTTATGATCGTCGCTTTCCAGCGCCGTGACCATGACGACAGGCGCGTACTTGGTAATTTCACTGGCTTTCAAATGGCGACAGACTTCATAGCCGTTCATGCCGTGCATCCGAATATCGAGCAGTACCAGATCGGGCGGTGTAGCGAAGGCTAATTCGAGCGCACGTTCGCCGCTGTGCGCGACCATGACTTCATAGCCAGCGCTCTCGAGATGGGCCTGCGTGACCTCGCGCCCCATCCAAT
>JACMMD010000590.1 GCA_014379235.1 Anaerolineae bacterium | reverse complement strand
TGCTTGTGGGCGATCAGCGGATAGGTGATCACGTTGCGCTGTCGCAAAACCGGGTCGCTGCCAATCTCATTCGAGATATACGGCGTGGACGATTGATAGACCTGTGCCACGTGCCAGCGATCATCGACGCCGATCAGCGGCATATCGATCCCGTTCATGATCCCGAACAGCGATTGCAAATGCGGGATCAACTTCGTTCGGCTGCTGTCCGGCAGATAGATGAACGCGCCTTCGACGTCAAGCAGTTCGGCGGCCTCAGTCACGGTCTGCCGCAGCATATCATCCAGGTCGAAGGTGGCGCTGGTGATCGCCGCGATCTGTTGCAAGGAACGGGTCTCACGCAATTGCCCGCGCATGGCGTTCAGCAAGTCCGTGCTGCGTAGCGCCGCCGCCACATGGCTGCCCATCGCCATCAACAGTTCCATATCCCCGCGTGAGAAATCGCTGGGGCTGTTACCCACCAAAAAGATACCGACCGGTTCGTCCTGTACCCGCAACGGTACGATCAGGACATTCTGGATTCCAGCCCGTTGCGCCAGTTCGCGGTAAGCCTCGTGTTCACTATCGGCCAAATCGTTGATGAACGCGCCCGTCCCCCGGCTGAAGACCACCGAGATGATGCTGTGAGGGTCATTGACCGGGAAGCGCAATTCCAATAACTCCGATGTAATGCCAAATGACGCGCCCGGACGATTGACCAGAAAATTCGTCTGCCGATCATAGATCAGGACAGCGCCGGCCTTGACACCCAACATCCGCTGGCTCAGGCGCATCACCTGTGCCAGCATCTCGTCAAGCTCCAGGCTGCTGGAGGCAATCGCCGCGATTTCCAGCAAGACCGAGGTTTCGCTCAGCCGGGCCTGCGTATCTCTCAACAGGAAGCCGTTATCGATGGCCAGCGCGATTTGATCCAGCACCGAGGAGACAAATTCGGCGTCGTGCTGTGTGAATGGCCGTTCCTCGCTGAAATTCATCAGGAATGTCGCGCCGATAGGGCGCCCGCGCGCGTTGAGCGGCATGGCCATGATCGCCCGCGCGTCATATTCGACCACCAGCGAACTCGGCGGCGGCTGCACCCGATGCGCATCGTTGACGATGATCGTCTGGCCTTTGAACACCACATCGCGGGTCAGCGAACGGGCGTCCAATGGACGGCGCGTGCCGCTCAGATAATCGTTGATGTCGATTCCATAGGCGGACAGGCGTTTGGCACGGCCATACTTTTCGTCCCACAGGGTCAGCGCGCACGCATCCGCCCGCACCATCCGCGCCAGTTTTTCGGCCATTTTGGGCAATAGCAACTCAATCGGCTGGTCGCTGGTCGCCATCCGGCTGATCTCGTTGCGGAGCAAAAGCTGCTCGTTGTAATCGTTCAGGCGGTCATAACGGCGCGCGAGCTCGTCGTACAACCGGACGGTATGCAGGGCGAGGGCGGCTTGATCGGCCAACGCATACAGCGTCACGACATGCTGCCGGGTATACACATTCGGCGTATAACTCTCGACGGTGA
>JACMMD010000589.1 GCA_014379235.1 Anaerolineae bacterium | reverse complement strand
GGATTGATTAGCCGCCGCGCATTGAAACAACAAACCGAAGCGCTGTTTGACCGCTTAGGAATGAATCACATCAACCCGGACGCGCTGGTGAGCGAACTCCCCTTAGCGCTGCGCCAGTTGGTCGAGATTGCGAAAGCCCTGTCGCGCAATCCGCAGCTTCTAATTCTGGATGAGGGTACGTCGGCGCTGTCGATTCATGATGTCGAGATTGTCTTTAACATCCTGCGGCAGATGCGCGATGAAGGGCGCTCCGTCATTTTCATTTCGCATCGCATGGCGGAAGTGCGGCAAATCGCGGATACGCTGACCATTTTCCGCGACGGTGAAGATGTGGGTTCGTTCGGGTCGGGCACAGTCAGCGAAGACGAGATGGTGCAGTTGATGATCGGGCGCAAGCTGGAACAGGTTTTCCCGCCGAAGCCCGCCGCGTCGATGCCTCGCGCTGCAACTCCCGCTCTCGAAGCACGCAACCTCAGTTGGGAACACCTGCTGCATGATGTGAGTTTTAGCGTGGGCAAAGGCGAAATACTCGGACTAGGCGGGCTGGAAGGTCAGGGACAGGGTGAACTGCTGTTCGCGCTGTTCGGGCTGCTGCGAAGTTTGCACGGCGAAATCCACGTCGATGGCCGGCGCGTCAATATCGGCAGTCCGACAGAAGCGGGTAAAGCAGGCATCAACTTTGCGCTGATTCCAGAAGATCGCAAGACGCAGGGGCTTATCCTGCCGATGTCCGTGGGTGACAACGCGACCCTCTCCACGATTGACCGCATCACGCGCTTCGGGCTGATTGATTCGGCAAAGGAGCGCAGCGCTATTCAGCAGGTCATCGACCAGATGCGCGTCAAAACGCCATCGAGCCGCCTGCGAGTGCGTAACCTCAGCGGCGGCAACCAGCAAAAAGTCGTCATCGGCAAATGGCTGCTGACACACGCCAATGTCTACCTGATGTACGACCCGACTCGCGGCATCGACGTCGGCACGAAGCAAGAAATTTACCAGCTTATTCGTTCGCTGGCTGATGCTGGCGCGGGGCTGCTGTTCTTCTCCACCGAGTTGAGCGAACTGGTGGGTATGTGTGACCGTGTACTGGTGCTGTACGAGGGGCGCATCTGCCGCGAACTCACAGGCGATCAGATCACCGAGCAAAATATTGTCACCGCCGCGTTAGGTCTGAAAAGCGCCACTGAGGTTGCGGCGGCGGCCAGCGTAGGCTTGTTAGGCGGCGAGGATTAGAGGGTTTATGAGCACACTTGCGACGACACCAGTTTCCTCTGGCTTCGACCTACGCCGTTTTGCCGGACGCCATTTTCGCGCCGGATTAGCCTACCTTGTGCTGATGATTATGGTCAGCATCAACATCGGGCTAAATCCGAATTTCTTCGCTAAAACACAGCTAACGCCGACGCTCAACAACGGCATGACGCTGGCTTATGCAGGCATGGCGCAAACAGCCGTCGTCATCACGGGCGGTATTGATCTGTCCGTCGGCCCGATGATTAGCCTGTCGAACTCGCTGGCATCGGCCATTTTTGTCGATACGCCCTTCGGCATCATTGGCACGGTGGTGCTGGTGCTGGCTGTCGGTGCGTTGTGCGGGTTGGTCAACGGCCTAATTGTGGTCTACGGGCGCTTACAACCGATCATCGTTACCATCATCACCGCCTCAATCTACAGCGGCATCGCGTTGTATATCCGCCCCACTCCCGGCGGATTCGTGCCGCGCCCCTATGCTGATCTGCTGACCGGACGCACGTTCGACATCATTCCGAACTCGCTCATTTTGCTGATTCTAGTGGTGCTGTTCGTGTGGTATCCGTTCCGCCGCTCGCGGATTGGCATGTGGGTGTATGCGATTGGCAATAACGAAGGCGCGGCCTACATGAGCGGCGTCCCCGTTAAACGCGCCAAGCTGGCAGCTTATTCGCTCGGCGGCTTGTTCGCCGGAATCGCGGGATTGTTCCTCTCGGCGGAGACGCTCTCCGGTGATGCGACTGCCGCGTTCGGAGCGCGCTATACGCTGCAATCCATCGCGGCGGTGGTACTCGGCGGCACATCGCTGTTTGGCGGCGCGGGCGGTGTTATCGGCACAGTGGCGGGCGCGTTTGCGCTGCGGCGTATCGCGGCGATTCTGCTGCTGGCGCGAGTCAACCCGCTGCAACAACCGCTGTGGGAAGGCATCATTATTTTGATCGCGGTGGCGCTGGGCGCATCGCGCATTTTCACGCTCAAAAATCGCCTCGATACGATGCGATAGGAAGCGGTCAGCCATCAGCAATTCAGCGATCAGCTTTTGACTTGGCTAAAAGCTGATAGCTAACTGCTGAAAGCTAAAGGCTAAAGGCTAATCACATGACTACAACGACACCCGAAACTAAAGCTCCGTTTTCGCTGCGCCGCTGGTTGAGCAGCATGGAGCGCGAAGACCGCAGCGTGGTTATTGCTTTCAGTATGATCGGGCTGCTGATTATTCTGGGCACGGTGTTTGTTTCGCGCAACTTCGCCACGCCGGAATTTCTGCTGCTGCAACTGCTGCAAGCCTCTATTCTCGGCTCGATTGCGGCGGGGCAAATGACGGTTGTGCTGACGGGCAATATCGACCTGTCGGTGAGCTGGACGCTGAACTTATCGGCTGTACTGGCGATGTCCGTCGCAGGCGGAGAGGACGGAAATCTGCTGGTCGGTGTGTTAGCTGGATTGGGTGTGGGAGTGCTGGTCGGGCTGGTCAACGGCATCGGCGTAGCGTATCTGCGTATCCCGTCGATGGTACTAACGCTGGGCGTAAACGCGCTGCTGCGCGGCATCACGGTTGTCTATACGGGTTCTGCGCCGCAGTTCCAACAAGCGCCGCCCTTCCTCAGCGAAATGGTCAAAGGCAAAGCGTTTGGCATCATTCCGGGTGCGATCATCATCTGGGCGCTGCTGTCGGTGGTGATGTTCATTATCTTGAACCGCAGCGCATTAGGGCGCAAAACTTACGCGGTTGGCAACAATGAAGTCGCGGCCTACCTCTCCGGCATACGGACGCCGCGAGTGTTGGTCGGCGCATTCGTCTTGAGCGGCCTTATGAATGCTTTCGCCGGGATTTTGCTGGCAGGTTATGCGGGGCGCGCCTTTAACGAAATGGGCGATTCGTATTTGCTGCCTGCGATTGCTTCTGTGGTTGTCGGCGGTACGTCGATTTTGGGCGGCTCTGGCAAGTACATCGGCACGATTGCAGGCGTAATTATCATTTCGCTGCTGGACAGCGCGCTTCAGATCATGCAGATTTCTCCAGCAGGACGCAACATCGCCTTTGGTTTGGTGATCTTAGGGATGCTGCTGCTGTACGGACGTGCGGAAAAAGTGCGGGAATAACCCTCATCACCCCCTAGACTATCCCCCTCAAATTCAACCTTTCGTCTCCGCCAATGAAAAGTAAGGGTTTCGTGAAACTTTGCACATGTGGAGTGCAAATTGATTGACCGTCTCGATATTATCAACTATATTGATTATCAACATCGTTGACTATCAAGCAGGTTGATAAATCGCGTGAGTAACACATGGTCGATAGATACGCTTTCCGAAGAACTGGTGAAAGCCTTCCCAATGTTAGGCAGACAAATCGCGGCGCATTTACGCGCTACTGGCGATGAAGAAACGACGCTCATGCAGGTCGGTGTGTTGAATCAGATCAAAGAGCGTTCGACCACCGCCAGCGAACTGGCCAAAATGAGAAGGGTCAGCCTTCAATCCGTCAGCGTACTTGTACAGGGAATGGTCGAGCGTGGATGGATCATTCGCGCCCCTGACCCAACGGATAGACGACAGTTTCTACTGCAAATTACGCCGGAAGGGGTAGCGAAAGCCGATACAACCCACAACCAGATCGTCGGCTTCCTTATGGAACTCCTCGCCGATGTAACCGAAGAAGAAATTGCCGCCGCTCAAATTTTTCTACCCGCGCTGCGCCGCATGTTGACGCAGCACATGGCAATTGACTCACAAGGCGAACAAGAGGAGCAGACTCAACTATGATTCGTTTGGCCCGCTACCTTAAACCATTTACGGTAGTGATCGTGTTTGCCGTTATCTTGCTGTTCACGCAAGCGATGGCCGACCTGTCATTACCCGATTATCTATCGCGCATCGTCAATAATGGCATTCAGCAGAGCGGCATCGAGAACGCCGTGCCGCAGGCCATTCGCCAGAGCCAGATGGACAAAGCGACTTTGTTCATGAGCGAGGCTGACGCGGCAATAGTGCTTGACCATTACGCGCTCGTAGACCGCGACTCGCCGGACTACGACACCTATCTGAACGATTATCCGACGCTGGCCGCTGAACCAATCTATGTCCTCATCGACATCAGAGCCAGTGAACTAGACACACTCAAGCCGGTTATGGCTAAAGCACTGCTGGCAGTTTCGGGCATCGAACAAGCGCTAGTTGATCCGTCGAGCGCGGCGGCGAGCGGCTTTGACCTCGCTCAGATTCCCGCCGGAACGGATGTATTTGCCGTGCTGCCGACGCTCCCCGCCGGAGTGCGAACAACAATACTGGACAGGGTAAACCAACGCTTTGCGGCAATGACTGAGAGCATGATTTCGCAAGCGGCGGTTGGTGTAGTCAGGGCGGAATACGTCGCGCTCGGTATGAATATCGAAGCGCTGCAAAACAACTACGTGATTCGTACTGGCGTGGTGATGATCCTGATTTCGCTGCTGTCCGGCGTGTGTACGATTACGGTTGGCTTCCTGTCAGCAAAAATCGCCGCAGGGCTGGCGCGAAATCTGCGCCGGGACATCTTCACCAAAGTCGAGAGTTTCTCGAACAACGAGTTTGATCGGTTCTCGGTTTCATCGCTGATTACCCGCTCAACCAACGACGTGACACAGCTTCAAATGCTGATCGTCATCCTCATCCGTATGGTGATTTACGCGCCGATTCTGGCGATTGGCGGCATCATCAAAGCTGTTAGCACCGATGCGTCCATGTGGTGGACGATTGCAATAGCCGTGATCGCGCTGCTGAGTTTCATCGCGGCGACGTTCTCGGTGGCGCTGCCGAAGTTCCGCATCATCCAGAAGCTGACCGACAGGCTGAACCTCGTCACCCGCGAAAACCTGTCCGGCATGATGGTCATCCGCGCTTTCAACACGCAGGGTTTTGAGGAAAAGCGCTTCGACAAAGCCAACCGCGACTTGACCGATACGAGCCTGTACGTCAACCGTGTGCTGGCGATGATGATGCCGTTCATGATGCTGGTTTTGAATGGCGTGACGCTGCTCATCATCTGGGTCGGCGCGCATCAAGTGGCTGAGTCGCAAATGCAGATCGGCAACATGATCGCCTTCATGCAGTACGCCACTCAAATCGTGATGGCTTTCCTGTTCATCTCGTTCATGTTCATGATTTTGCCACGCGCTCAGGTCTCGGCTGACCGTATTGCAGACGTGCTTGAAATGGAGCCGGCCATCCAAGACCCCAAGAACGCCAAGCGCTTCGTTACCCCATTCACCGGCGTGGTTGAGTTCCGCGATGTGAACTTCCGCTATCCCGGCGCGGAGACAGACGTTCTAAGCCACATCAACTTTACCGCCCAACCCGGCCAAACAACGGCCTTCATCGGTTCGACTGGCGCGGGTAAATCAACACTCATCAACCTGATTCCGCGCTTCTATGATGTGACGGGCGGCTCGATCCTCATTGATGGAACGGACATCCGCGAAGTCACACAGCAAGATCTCCGCGAGAAGATCGGCTACGTGCCGCAAAAGGGCAATCTATTCTCAGGCACAATCGAGAGCAACCTGCGCTACGCCGATGACGCGGCTACCGAAGCCGAACTGCTCATGGCAACGGACATCGCGCAAGCCAGTAACTTCATCGCCGATAAGCCGGAAAAACTGGCAGCGCCCATTTCGCAGGGCGGCACGAACGTATCCGGCGGCCAGCGCCAACGCTTGTCTATCGCCCGTGCATTGGTCAAGCAAGCGCCGATCTACATCTTTGATGACAGCTTCTCGGCGCTGGATTTCAAAACCGATGTCGCCTTACGCAAGGCCCTGCAAGAACACACGGGCGAAAGCACACTGCTGATCGTGGCGCAGCGTATTTCGACGATCAGGAATGCCGACCAGATCATCGTCCTTGACGAAGGCAAAATCGTTGGCATCGGCACACACGACGAATTGATGGAAACCTGCGAAACCTACAGTGAAATCGCGCTGTCGCAGCTCAGTATAGAGGAACTTGCATCATGATGTTAGCAGGTAGAGCCGGACAAGTTGGGCAGGGTGGCCGCCCCGGCATGGGTATTCAACCCGCCGGAGATAAAGCGCGCAATTTCAAGGGCACGATGGGGCGACTGCTCGCTTATATGCGGGATTATCAACTGTCGCTTGTCGTCGTGCTGGTATTCGCCATCGCTTCAACCATCTTTTCAGTCGTCGGGCCAAAAATTCTTGGTCAGGCGACCACGAAGCTGTTCGAAGGCGTGGTCGGTCAAATGTCAGGTTCGACTGCGGGAATCGACTTCACGTACATCGGCAACATTATCCTGCTGCTGGTGGTGCTGTACATCCTGTCATCGGTGTTCAGCTATATTCAGGGCTGGATTATGGCGGGCGTTGCCATCAAGGTGACATATCGCTTCCGCAAAGACATCGCGGAGAAGATCAACCGGATGCCGCTCAAGTATTTTGACGGCACAAATCATGGCGAAGTGCTATCGCGTATCACCAACGATGTCGATACGGTCAGCCAGACGTTGAACCAGAGCCTTACGCAAATCGTAACTTCGGTGACGACGCTTATCGGCGTGTTCATCATGATGCTGACCATCAGTTGGGTGATGACGCTGGTGGCGCTGGTGATGATCCCGTTGTCTATGGGAATCATTGCGTTGATCGTCAGCAAGTCGCAGCGCTACTTCAGAGAACAACAGGACTACCTCGGCCACGTCAACGGCCACGTCGAGGAAATGTACAGCGGTCACAACGTCGTCAAAGCCTTCAACGGCGAGGCAAAAAG